>JAADGY010000036.1 GCA_013152165.1 bacterium | reverse complement strand
AAATTATTTAAGGAGAAGCGGGGCACTAACTTTTTTTCGATCCCGGATCGGCATGTATGACGATCCGGGATCGTTAGTGAAGGCAGGAACAGATCCGGGATCTGAAAAGCAGGCAGGAACACAGCCTAGAAAACGTTTTAGCATGTTAACACTATCACACTCTAGAGTGTGATAGTATCATCTCTAAAAGACTATTACCTTAACAGAGAAGATACTATCGTACTCTAGAGTGTGATAGTGCCATCCCTGATTTTTACTACACTACTATATAGTGGTGTAGTAAAAAAGCTTTTAGATTGTACTCCGTTTTTTAATCTTACTCAAAGGTTAAGAGGGTGGTGCTTCACCTAAAACACACCCTAGCAAACTACGCTTTAAAGCAAACCCCCCTCAAACATGTTATAATCTTTTGTTAGCTTGAAATATTAATCAGTCATTAGGACTGGTTCGAGTCGGTTTACTTGGTCAAGGTTTTTAGATCTTCCCTTTTTGAAATCGCCTCCCTTTGAGCACCTGTTATATTTAAGGAAAAATATGAGAAATTTTAAAAGTGGTTATTCCCGTGGTTTTCGCGGATCAAATCGCAGATCATCCACCCGTTATCGCCCCAACCGATCAAACGGCCAAGGCCGCTACAGAAGCCGGGGGCCGGCCATAAACCCGTCCATGTTTATTAAAAAGGCGGCTGATGCTATCGAAGCTCCCTATGTTCCAACTCACAACTTTACCGACTTTCCGCTAAATGATGTAGTTCAAAAGAACATTTTAAGCCGAGGCTTTGATAAGCCAACCGCCGTCCAAGACCAAGCCATAATTCCTATATTAGAAGGCAAAGATCTGGTCGGCATCGCCAACACCGGCACCGGCAAAACCGCCGCTTTTTTACTGCCTTTGATAACCAAAGTAGCCAAAGACAGAACTCAAAAAGTTTTGATCATCACCCCCACCCGCGAACTGGCTGTCCAGATCCAAGAAGAATTTAAACTGTTTAGTTTGGGGATGAACATGTTCTCGACTTTATGCATCGGCGGCACTTCCCTAAGAGCTCAAGCTCACGGCCTGTCGCGTCGGCCAAACTTTGTCATCGGCACTCCGGGCAGAATTAAGGATTTAACCAATCGGCGCATTCTTCGTTTGAATCATTACTCTAACGTTGTTTTGGATGAGGTTGATCGCATGCTGGACATGGGTTTTATTCATGACATTAAACACATCGTCTCGTTATTATCAAAAGATAGGCAGTCTTTGTTTTTCTCGGCCACCGTACCGGCCGCAACCAAGTTGGTTATGAAAGATTTTCTAGTCAATCCTGTCATTGTTTCGGTTAAAACCGGCCCGACATGTCAAAACGTCGATCAAGACATAATTAAAACCCAAGGTAAAAACAAGCTTGAAATACTCCATCAATTATTGCTTAAAGAAGAGTTTAAAAAGGTTTTGGTTTTCGGCCGAACCAAACAAGGCATCAACCGGCTTGAAGCCAGCTTAATCAAAAGAGGCTTCAAAGCCATCGCCATTCATGGAGACAAAAGACAATCACAAAGGCTAAGAGCTCTTCGCCTGCTGAAAAATAACCAAGTCCAGGTTTTATTAGCTACCGATGTTGCTTCCAGAGGGCTTGATATTCAAAACGTGACCCACGTCATAAATTATGACACGCCAGGCACCTACGATGACTATATCCACCGCATCGGCCGCACCGGCCGGGCCGGCAAAAAAGGCGTAGCTATAACCTTTGTTGATTAAATAGACCTTAAAACCAATTTGCAGCGTACCAGTTTTCTTGGCACCTGCCAACCTTTTATCTTGCGCTGATTATTTCATCCAGCAACCGCTCCGGCGGCCAGCCAAAAGCGGCGGCAGCCTTGGGTAGTAAGCTGGTTTTAGTCATCCCCGGTATTGTGTTTATTTCCAACGGATAAATGCCTCCGGTTTTTTTGTCCATCATAAAATCCACCCGGCCATAAGTTTCAACCCCAACCGCTTGTTTTATCTTTAAGCTCAACCGCTTTAAGACTTTTTCAGTCTCCATCGGCACCGGCGCCGGGCAAATCTCTTCAGCTCCGCCATTTGTGTACTTGCTTTCATAGTTAAAAAACACGCCCTTTTTAGGTTTAATCAAAATCGGCGGCAGGATAGTTTTGCCAACAAAAGAAACCGTCAACTCATCGCCAGCCACCTCCTTTTCTATTATTACCATCCGGCCAAACCGCTTAGCCTTATCTACCGCTGATTTAACATCGCTGGCTTGTTCCACCCGGCTTACGCCAAAACTGCTGCCGGAATCAGCTGGCTTGACAAAAACCGGATAACCAAGCCGCCCATCAATTAACTTAGCTGTTAATCCAAGGTCAACACCGCCTGAAACCTGTGCGTAGCCGGACTTGTCCCCAATCAAAACTCTATCGTTATCATAATCCAAAACAACATCATCAATAGTTGGCAGTTTTTCACTTTTCAACACCCGCTTAAACGCTACTTTGTTCATCCCAATCTGAGAGGCTAGGGGCCCGGCCGAAGAATACGAAAGCCCCATCATATCAAGCAAAGCCTGTACATAACCGCCTTCACCCAGCCGCCCGTGCAAAGCAATAAAAACATAGTCCGCTCTGCCTTTTAAACCAATCAAATCATCTACTGTTTTAACCGCTACCCCAATCACTTCATATTTTCTTTTATCCAAATTGTCTATAACAAACCGCCCGCTTTGAACAGAAATCTCTTTTTCCTCTCCCCAGCCGCCAAACAACACCGCTATTCTTAATCGCTGTCGCCTCATTCTTTATTATGGCATGGCCAGATTTTGCACACCCGGTGTGTGCTAATAGGGTAGGGGGAGTGTTGTCACTAACCGACTTTTCTTATTTGCTGAATCCGGAAAAACCTGGCTGATAGTTGCCCGTTGATTCTTAACTGACAACTTTAGATAGTCTTTTTCACCCACTTTTGATATCTGTCCTATATCAATTTTGGCCACCTTATCAAACTGATTAACAATGTTATCAGCTATTTGATAAGAACTTAAAACAAATTTCTCACCCTTGCCCTTCTTTTGATGATAACTGCTCAACACCCAAAGCCAACCGTTTTCATCAAATGCCACCGTTCTAAACCGCTCTGAATCATTACTGATCGTTACTACAACAGGCCGTTCATTCTTGTTTAAATCAACGAACTTTAAATAATCAGCCGAATCACGCTCTGCCAACTCGACAAAAGCCAAATAATTTTTCTGTTCTTGCCACGCGATTCTAGGTTCTCGATAAAAAACTTCGTTTTTTATATCAACATCAACTCCGTATTTTAAAATAGTTGGGATCACTGCCTGCAGTACTACCTGCCGATCCCTTAGAAGAAATAAAAGCATTTGATATTCTCGCGGCATGAAATGCCACTGTTGCTCAATCGGCACCAAGGATTCCTTTGCGTTGCCCAAAATAAAATAAGCATCGGAAAACTTTTTGGCCCAGCTTAACTCGGTCATCTTGCCCAAAGCCGCTATGTTTAGCTTATCGCCGTTTTGGCTTGCTGAAACGCCGAACACTCGGCCGTAAAAACCCGACCCGCAGCCAGTGCTGACTACCCCAAACACACCCTCATCCAAGCCAATAACAAGGTTGTATTCCTTCACTTTTAAACTTAGCTTGATTGGGTCTTGCAAGCCATTGCCGGCACAAACCATATCGCTAACATAAACCGCCGCTGAGCTTCCGGCTGTTGGAGTCTTGACATCGATCAAATCAGCTTGGCAGGGATTTTTGTTGGGCAAAAAATAAAAATCATTGACAGCAAACAATTCATGCTCGCCGTTAGTAAAGCACCCCTTGATCACACTTGATTGAAAGTATTGTTTGGGAAAAGCGATTTTATCGGCTAGTGGTTTTGTTTTTTGTATCTTTTTAACCAGCTTTCCAACCTTAACACCCTCTTTTTCCAAGCGCCTAGAGTTTTTTCCAACACTTGCCGCCACAGCCAAAAAAAACAAGCCAATAACAACAACCAGACCCAGACGCCTTATCATGATGATAATTTTATGATATCACAGAACACTTACCCGTCTTTTCTATTTAACATTGCCAACCAAATCGAAAAAGCCACCACTCTTTTTTTAAAAAATTGTGGTGGCTTTTTCAAAACAAAATTCCTTACCTGCCTATTCTTTTATGTCTAGGCACAATTATCATGCTATTTCTTCCTACTTTAACAATCCATCGCCGGCCCATATTGTTAATTAACTGTTTTAACATACGGCCGTCATGCCTATAGCTAATCCTTAGATAATTAACATTAGAAGGAGCCATGGTGTAAAAAATGTATTTGCCCGCTCTATTTATGCCTGAAAACCTTAATTTGCTGTTATAGGCCCTGCCTCGCCATCTGTAGCTGGCATATCTAGGCTTCATACAAACCGCCTTGCTTCCATCGCATAAAACTCCAACCACGATAGAGTAGGTCGGAGAATTTTTCAACCACTTTTTGTTAGTAGTTGTATAAAAAACCAGCCTTCCCTGATGCGAAGCTGCTTGAGCCTGCTTGGCAAAATAAGAGCCAAAACTTAACAATGCGATAACTAAAGCTAAACTTATAAATATTCTTTTCATTCGTTCCTGCCACCCCCCTTCTTCATTTAACTTATATTCAGTCAATCAACTGCTTTTTTCCAAAAATAATTCGGATGGCTGATTATACATTTACCCATAGTAAACGTCAACAACCGCTTTATCTTTTTCGCCTTTCCCCCGCTAAGCAAATAAAACCCAAACTCCCGCTACCACTTTTCACCCCGGCTTAACTTAAGAATTTTTTCGAAATCATCATGAACCGATGTCCTGGTTGATTGAACATGCCCGCACTTAAGGCACCGGTGGATTATTTGATATTGATTGTTTTTGGTCTTTAGCCCAGCCGGCCGCATCAAGCCGCCGCATCCGGCTTGCCTGTCCCCCGGATTAACATCAACATGTTTGGAATACAGACACTTGGGGCAGTGGTTGGTATAGCCATTGCCGATAACCCCCGCCCCGCAGTTATCACAAACAAAATCCTCTTTTTTTCGTTGAAACCGTTTAGTTTTCATATTTTCCCCGCCTTTATTTTACCCCAACAACCCCATAAATCGACTATATTTGACAAGTCCGTATAATTTATAATGTATGAGTGCCCAAGAAGTAAGACAAAACTGCCTCTCGCTTCATCAACTAGCAAAACAATATTGCAGAGAACGAAAAGAAATTTTCCCAGAAAGGCCGCCGTGGAATATTCTAGAAACCTATGTTAAACGCTCTTATTATGATCAAATAAGAAAAGAATTAAGGGATGCCAAGAACCTAAAAAAATTCCTTGAAGAAATAACATGCTGGGCAATTTGTTGGACCGAGGTTGTTTTAGTCAAGGATGATTTTGTTGAAGAAAGCGATCTTGTTTTATCAAAAAAAAGACATGTTGAAATGATTTATTATCTAGGCCAAGCTTGCATCAATGACTATTACAAGTTTGAAGTCGGTCTGACCTTAGTGTTACTAGCCCTTAAATTAAAAGGGGATTTTCAATTCCATATACCGCAAATACCGCCGGCCAATAAGCTTGCTGCCGAGTTAATCAAAAAGTTTCCTAAAAAAGCTGACTTCATCCAAAAGGTTATCAATGATCAAGCTGACTTAGCAATTACAGAAAGAATTTCCAAGACTGATTCCTGGGTTATACAGCGTCAGGCGAATGGGAGTAATAGTGATATTGAATGGTT
>JAADGY010000086.1 GCA_013152165.1 bacterium | reverse complement strand
AGGTGATGTAATGGGGCGGTTGAAACAACTGTTGGCCAAGGCGGAAGGGCTGGCTAGGAATGTGGATGAAGAGGGAGATAAGGTGGAGGGGGAGTAAGTTCAAAGTTCAAAGTTCAAAGTTCAAAGTTAAAAGTTGGGGGATAAGTGATAAGAAAGATAAAAAGGAGTGGAGTAGTAAGGGGTGTGGCCTAAAAGACATTTCCTTAAGTGGAGTGGGGGAGGTATAACCCAAAAAACCGTTTTGGGAGCGAAAGGATACGGGGCTTGGACTTGATTTATTTACAGCTATAATGATTGTATGGAGTCTTTGTTATCGAAGTTAAGATTAGTGGTGGGGATTGATTTAGGAAGTGTTAATAGCGCCTTTGTTTTGCCTGGGCGAATTTTCCAGTTTCCATCGGTAGTAGCTTATAAGAAAAAGAATAAAGAGCTGGTAGCGGTTGGCCAGGAAGCCAGGTTGATGTGGGGTAAGGTGCCAAGCCAGTTAGAGGTTGTTACCCCTATTACCAGAAGCAGGATAATGGACGACGGCTCGGCTTTTGCCTTAATTGATTATGCTTTAAATGAAACGGGTTGGGGCGGGGTTGGGTGGTTTTTGGGCCAGTTTTATTCGCAGGCGGCTGTGGTGGTTAGTCCCTGCTTGAATTCGGTGGAAAGGAAGGTTTTTTTGGATGTGGTTAGCCGGTTGGGAGTGGGAAGAGTAAGGCTGGTGGACAAGGTTTTGGTCAGTTTAGTGGGGATGGGGTGGGATGTTTTTTCTCCTGTGGGCAGGATGGTGGTCTATATCGGCGGCGGGGTAAGCCATTTAAGTTTAGTGTCGTTGGGGGGCAAGGTTATTGAAGAGAGCTTGGAGTTTGGCGGCTGGGATGTCAGCAACAGTTTGATTGACTACGTCCGCAGAAGGTATGACGTAGTGATGAGTTTTAATGAAGCGGAAAGGCTTAAAAAAACCAAGTTTGATGAGGTTGGCAGCAAAATAAGGATACGCGGTTTCAGTGTGGCTAAAAAAAAGATGACGATGCTGAAGCTGCCGGTGGCTGAAGTCAGGGAGGTGCTGTTGGGCAGTTACAGCCAAGTTATGATGAGCTTAAAGAGGATGATGGAGAAACTGCCGAGTGAGTTTTTGCCTGAGGTAAACAAACAAGGCTTGGTGCTTATAGGGGGAGGCGGTTGGCTGGATGGCTTCCAATCTGTTTTGGTGGAGGAGCTGGGGGTGCCGGTAAAATGCGAGCGAGGCGAGGATGTGGTGGCCAAGGGATTGCAAAAGATATTAAGAGACGAAGAAAAGTTAAATAGGTTGCAGGTTGGGTTATGAAGGATTTGAGTCGATTAGTTTTTTTAAGCGGAGTGATTGGCTTGGTTATTTTTGTGTTTGGCGCTTATTTAACGCGCTTAGTGGGCCAGCGGCGGCTGATTAAGTCAGTCAGCCCGGCTGTTTGGCTGGATAAAAATGTCCAAAAAGCTAAAGATTATTTAATTAAGCAAAGATCTTTAGTTTTGGAAAACGAGAGATTACGGAGTGAGTACAGCCGGATGGTTAATAATTGCAGCTTTCAAAAAGATAAAAATCACCAGCCGGGGTGGGAGGCCAGGTTGCCGTCAAGATATGGATTTGAGACAGCGAGGATCATTTTAGTAAGAGGCAGTAGTTTGGTGGCGGAGCCGGCTGGAGGATTGGCTGCGGATGAGGGGATGGCAGTGTTTGGTGAGTGGTTGGTGGGGAGATGGAAGAAAACGGGGGATTATCAGGCAGTAGTGAGCTTGTGGATATCCGGCAGGCTGGATGGCCGGGTTAAGATTACGGATGAAAAGGGCAATTTTATAAGCGAAGGAGTTTTATCGGGCCGGTCGGGCCGGTTAAGGGTAAAAAAGGTTTTAAGGGGAGTTCGGCTTAAGGGTGGTGAGTTGGTTTGGTTTTTATCGGGCCGGTATGACGGCCTGCCGCTTATTGGCCGGCTTTCAAAACAATCAAAAACTGACAATGTTTATCAGACATGGGAGGTAGAGACACCTTGGAAAGATTTGATTCGAGTGGATAGGAAGTTATTATTAGTATTTAATAAAAATTGATGTATGAGGTTTGGCAGAAAAGATAGTTTACAAAGCTGGGCAGGCGGTTTTGTCTGGATGATTGGTGTTTGGCTGGTGGGCATAAACGCAGGTTTTTTGAGCTGGAGTTATTTAGGCCTTGTTGTCTATCCAATGTGGTGGGTGTGGTGGGTGAAAGAAGACGACTGGCGGGCGTTGAGTTTAGGCGGCTTATTATCGGTGGTGGTGGATGCGGTGCTGGGTTGGCCGATCGGGGCCAATTGGTGGTTGGTGGCGAGCTTGTTAGTGGCCCAAAAGTTAAAAAGACAGACTAAGATGAAAATAAAATATAGTTGGTGGCTTGGCTTGGCGGTCGGAGTGTTTGGTTGGGGGATTGTTTTAAGGTGGGTTGGAGTTAATGATGAGCTGGTTTTGGCTTATAATCTGGCGGCTGCTGGTTTGTTTATTTGGTTCATGGCGGAGTAAGCATGAGCTGGCTTAAGAAGGGGTTTAGTTTTAAAAGGCCAAGGTTAAGGTTATCGGGCCGAAAATTAGAAATGGTAACCGGAGCTAAATTAGTACACAAAGAGACAGGTTGGAGCTGGTCCTTTTTTTCCTTGGTTGTCTGGCTAAGCGGCTTGACTGGAATGATTATTGGCTTTATTTTATTTCAAAAAATAGTTAGCAGTACCGTCGGCGGCCAGGTGAGTTATCGTTGGTTAGTGCCGCCGCGAGGCTTAATAACCGATAGAAAAGGAAATCTTTTAGTTGAAAATCGGCCTTTTTATTTTTTCCAAAACCAATGGGTTAGCTACCAAGATTTAGTCTTTGAGCTAGAGGAAAGAGGTATGACGGAAGAGGAAAGCCGAATGCTGGTGGAAAAATTACCGCTAAAATATGTGCGGTATTATCCGTATGATCCTGAAAGTTCGGGCGTGCTTGGCTATGTAAGCGAGGCGAGCAAGGATGAGTTGCTGCGGTTTGGCTGTCGGAAAGATGACCTGGAAGGTTATTGCCTGGTAGGTAATGAGTATGTCGGCCGGTTTGGGGTGGAGTTGGTTAATGAAACAAGATTGCAAGGACTGCCCGGCTTGGTTAAGGGGGGTGTGTTGATTAAACCGGTTAAGCCGGGGCGGGATGTGGCGGTAACGATTGATTTAGATTTGCAAAAAAAGGTGGCTGAGTTGGTTAAGTCGGTTCAAAAGCCGGTTGGGGTGTTGGTGATGAACACTTCGGGCGAGGTGTTAAGCTTGGTAAGTTATCCTTGGTTCGAGGCGAATGTTTTTAGCGGCGGCCGGTTGATGCCGGAAAAAACCAGAACGGCTTTGATTGATCAAATGCTGGCAGGAAAAGATAAGCTTTTAATCAACCGAGTTTATCAAGCGGCTTGGCCTCCGGGGTCAGTGTTTAAGTTAGTGGTGGCGATGGCAGGCTTGGAAACGGGGGTGATTGATAAAAATACTTTGATAGAAGATACAGGTTTTATTCGGGTGGGTAAATATGTCTTTAGGAATTGGTATTGGACTAAGTATGGAAGGCGCGAGGGCAGAATTAATGTAATTAAGGCGATTAGCCGGTCAAATGATGTCTTTTTTTACAAGCTGGGGGAGAAGGTGGGGGCGGAGCAGATTGGTGAGTATGCCGGCAAGTTCGGCTTTGGGGCTAAGGTAAGCAAAGATTTTGCCAGTGAAGATGTGGGGGTGGTGCCGTCGCCAAAGCAAAAGTTGGAGAAATACGGTGAGAGATGGTTTTTGGGCAACACTTATCATTTGTCGATAGGCCAGGGGGATTTGCTGGCCAGCACAGCTCAAGTGGCTAGAATGACCTTGATCTTAGCCAATAACGGCCAAGATGTAGAGGTGGTTATGACCAAAAGAAAACAGCGGAAAGCGGTTGATTTAGGCTTTAAGCAGCGGAATGTAGATGTGGTGAAGGAGGGAATGAGGCTGGCCTGCCGAAAAGGCGGTACGGCGTTTGTCTTTTTTAATTTTCCGGTTGAGGTTGGCTGTAAGACGGGGACGGCCGAGAACGACAAGGGTGAGCCCCATGCGTGGTTTAGCCTTTTTGCGCCGTTTGACAAGCCTAAATATGTGATAGCGGTGATGGTGGAGAATGGAGGGGAAGGTTCTTATGTAGCGGCCCCGATAGCCAAAGAAATATTAAAGTATCTATTGGCGATTCAAGATGATCAGTAGCCAGACTAATCAGCGTTTTGATTGGCAGGATGATGATAAAGAAAGGCTTAGTTTAGCTTGGCTGACCGGCTATGACAAGATAAGTTTAAAGAAAATAAAACAGATGCTAAAACAGGGCCGGAAGCCAAGCGAGTTGTGCCGGAGCTTAAGCGGAGAAAGGGCAGATTTGGACTGGCTGGAGAAACAGCTGAAGAAAAACAAGTTGACGATAATATTGGCTGGCGATGATCGGTACCCGGTGAATTTGTTAGAAGTAGAGTCTTATCCTTTAGTGTTGTTTGCTAGGGGAATGATAGAGCCGGTGTTGGATGTTAGGGCGGCGGCGGTTGTCGGTACGCGGAAGCCGACAAGCTATGGGATTTATTGGGGCGGCCAGGTGAGCCGATTGTTGTTGGATTATGGCTGGACGGTAGTTTCGGGATTGGCTTTTGGAATAGACGGGGTGGCGCATAAGGGAGTGCTTGAGGGCGGCGGCAGGACGATAGCGGTTTTGCCTGGAGGGATTGACAAGGTTTATCCGGCCAGCCATCAAAGCTTGGCTGAGGAGATAGTTGAAAAAGGCGGTTGTTTGATAAGCGAGGTTGGTCCGGGAGTCAAAGTGGCTAACCGAGGTGCTTTTCCAAGGCGTAATCGGATCATTGCTGGGCTGAGCCGGTTTTTGGTGGTGGTGGAGGGAGGCCAAAAAAGCGGGACGTTGACTACAGCTTCTTTTATGGTTGGTTTGGGGCGGGATGTTTGGGCATTGCCTGGGCGAATAGATAACCAGCAAGCCTGGGCGCCGAATTTTTTAATTCAAAACGGAGCCAACCCGATTATATCCTTAGAAGATTTTGAAAAAGTTTTAGCCAAGTCTAGCGGCGGCCTAGCGGGCAGAAAACAAGAAATTCCTGATAAGTTGGATGATGAGCTAAAAGCGGTTTTTATGAAGTTGGATAAAAAAGGACAAACAGTTGATGAGCTGGCGGAAGGGATGGATTGGCAAGTGACAAGGATACTTCAAGTTTTAAGCCGATTGGAGCTTTTGGGTTTTGTTAGGGTTTTATCCGATGGAAGATATGTTAGGGTGTAGTTTGAATGTGTATTACCGTGTTAATTGACGGAAAAGTAGATGTTTGATATAGTTAGGTTAGTTATGAACAGCGACATTCCCAATCTATTACAGCCGACGGAGGGAGAGCAGATCAAACAAGACAGCCAGGCGCAGGTTGCGGCGGTTGGTGCAGGGAAGAAAAATAAATGGTCTTTGGATGATTTGCCGCCCTTATTGACGGTTAGGGAGGTGGCGGAGATATTAAGGGTGTCACCGTTGACGGTGAAAAGGTGGACTAAGCGGGGCAGATTGCCGGCGATCAGAATTAATTCCAGGGGCGATCGGCGGTATAGAAAAGAGACGATTTTGTATTATCTGGGAGTGCAGGAGAAGTGAGAGTATAAGTAATAAGATAAGAAAATGTCAAAACTTAAATGTCAAATCTCAAATCTGCATCTTAAATGTTAAATCTTTCAAGAATCCGGGATAAACCCTAAATTCTAAATTCGAAGCT
>JAADGY010000076.1 GCA_013152165.1 bacterium | reverse complement strand
GTTAGGAATACCTGACCTCGGAGGTCGGGCATTCCTAACCGACCTCGGGAGTTTGGGAGTGGGGAGAGCGGGGAGTTTGGGGGGCAGGTTATGATCGCTGACTGCGTTTTTTGGTGAAGATAAGAAAAAGGGTTAAACCAACAAGCTGGGGAATAAAATAATTAATCTGGGGCCTGTTTGGGTTTGGTTGGGGCGGATGGTTTGGCTTATTTAGGTTGGTTTTGGTCTGATTAACCAGGGGCTGTGAAAGGCCGGCAAAAGAATAGGTTTTGTTAAACGGCGATTTTGATTTAAAGGAGGATGTCTTTTTGGTTTTTAAGCTGATGATTGGGACTTGGCCGGTTGGTTTTGGCGGACAGCTTATATCAGGCCATGGCACCTGCCAAAAATTAAAGGCCAGCCAGCAAAGTTTTTGATTTTTATCTTTGATGACGATCTGGCCTTTAAAAGATTTTTGATAGCCAAAGGCGTCGATGATTTTGCCGGCGCAGATTAATCTGGCCTGGTCGCCGGAGTTGTTAAAGATGGCTTTATCCAAAACAATCTGTTTTTCTTTAAGGGGGTTAATCGAACCTAACAGGCTAATTGGGTCGGCCTGGCCAGGCTTGTCATCTAGAAAATAAGGTGCCAAATCAATGGCAAACGGGTGGGGGTTATAAAGTTTAATCATTTCATTTTCAAAGCGGTTGGGGGCAGGGTAGAGTTTGGTGATAATTAGATTAAAACAACCGGCTTCAGGGTGAATAAACGGGGTTGGTATGGGCGTGGGGGTTAAGGTCGGGGTTGGGGTTGGCTGGGGACATAAAAAATCTAAAGCCGGCTGATTATTGGTCCAGCACCAGCTGTCGTTTTTATCTTTGGCCCAGTAAGAACCTTTAGGAGCGGCTGTGTAGCTGGTCGAGTCGATAACTTGATCTTGGCATATCAATCTGACCTGGTCGCCGGAGTTGTTGAACATGGCTGACGAAGGTTCAATTATTTGACTGCTGTAGGAGGCTATGCGGCCGTTAAGGTTTATTGGTGAAGAAGCATCTGGAACATCGTCGATCTGCCAATTGTCCAAATTTAAACTTTGACCAGTTGGGTTTCGAATAGACGCTTTTTCCTTCCCCTCACTTGGGTTGGGCAAAAGCCACTTTAATGTGATGCCGGCACAGCTATCTTGGCTATATGTTGATTTTACTGGCATCACCCCCACTACCAACCAGCCAATAACAACTATGCCTATAATCCTAATCCTCACCCGCTTGCTTTTAAAAACTTTAACGAACTTTGTAAAGTCTTTAACTTACTTCAAATGCCAATAGGCCGAGTAAAAAGTATCCGAGTGTTTAATAACAGCAAACTTGCCGCCGGCAGAGTCTATGCCGTAAAAAACTTCACCGTCGGCGATGGCGTAAATCGGGGCGCCGTGGTAGTTGACCATATCATACCCATAATGAAAGCATCTGGAATAAAAGGAACAAGAGGCCGGACCAAAACCTTGGGTTTTGCGCCAAGAATCAAGCGGCGGGACAAAGCTGGGGTTTGATAAATACGGCTCGGGGTTCACAGCGCATTTGTAATAGTCAAAGCCGCTGCCTGAAGGGCATTTTAAAACCATAAAGTGAAGATGCGAACCAACGGCTGGATTATTCTTATCCTTAGGCCAAACTTTACCGGTGCTACCCTGCTGGCCGATAACGTCGCCTTTTTTAACTTGCTGGCCGTTTTCTAGGGTGCCGATCGAACTTAACAGCTTATTAACAGCGTTGGCGATGTTTTCCTGCTCGGCTTTTAGAGTAGCCAGCATTTCTTGGTATCTTTTTTCATCGCCTTTGGTTAACTGAAGCAGTTTTTGTTTCTCGGCTTGTTGGGATGCCAAAGCCCTTTCTTGGGCGGCCAGGGCCTTTTTGATTTTGCCCAGCTGATCTTTTTTTTGCTGTTTTAAATCTTTTTGATTGGCAAACTGGGTCTTGACTTGCTTTAACTGGCCGATCATCCGCTGGTCAGCTTGGGCCAGCCTGGTTAAATAAATTTTTAGGGAAACCCCATAATTAAATGATTTGCCGGATAAAAAGGTGGCGGTGGACAGCTTGGACAGCTTGTATTCCTGGATCAGCCTGGCCCGCAAAACATTTTCCATTTTATCCAGCGAAACATCAAGTATGTTTATCTTGTTGCCTAACAAGTTGATGCTTTGGGTTAGAATCTCGATCTCTTTTTCCAGCTGGCGGATTTTGTATTCGGTCAGCTTTATTTGAGTATCATAGTAAGCGATTTGGTTAGCCAGGGTTTTTTTGGTTTTTCTGGTTTTTTTAATTTTTTGATACAGGTCTTTGATTTTTTGTTTAATTTGGTTTAATTCCTGCTGTTTTTGTTTTATCTGTTCAGACAGGTTGCTGGTTTGGTTATTATCCTGCTGGCTGTAAACCGGCCGGTTGTAAACAAGCAGCAAGACAACGGCAAAAAGGCTAAACAAGACGGCCAGGCGGTTAAACTTCATACTCTAATTGTAAAACGTCCGGGGTAATCAGATCAATCCCGCAACTTTTAAGCCCGGGCTTATTTTTTAAGAAAGCGATAGGAAATGAAAAAGGTTAATAAGAAGCCAAAAAAGCCGGTGATTAGAATAACTAAAGGCGATATTAAAAGAAAACTATGATAGGGAATGCTTTTTAGGCTTAAAGCGTCACCTAAAAGATTTAAAATTATGTTTTCGGTTTTAAATATTAAAAACAAACTGGCTCCAACCGCAAACAGCCCGGCCAAGGCGCCGACGATGAAACTTTCCAGGGCAAAGATCAAAGCAATATAGCTTTTACCGGCGCCCAGCAGGCGCATTATGTCTATGCTTTGGCGAAAGCCGGAAATCTTAAAGCCGGTGACTACCCAAACAACGGTTAAGGCCTGCAGGGAAAACAATAAAATCAAGCCCAGGCCGATTAATCTAAGGTTTTTAATCCAATGGCTTATTAAGTTAACCAGGTCCCGTTGATAGATGATATCATCTATTATTTTAGAAGTCTCCAGCTGTTTATAGACATCCTCAAGGTCATCGGGTTTATAGGTGGAAACCTCGATGCTGGCCGGCAGGACGCTGCTGTCGATGACTTCAAGCAGTGACGGGTTTTTGCTCATTTGCTGGTACATCTTTAAAGCCTGCTCTTGGCTGATAAAGCGGACGGTTTTGACCTTGCCGGTTTGCTGAAGCTGCATAATCAGCTGGTTTATTTCATTTTCGCTGGCTTGGCTTTTCAAAAAGGCGGTGATTTGAGGCTGGGAGGCAAAGTACTGCAGGATTTGGTTAGAGGTTATGGTTAATAGGCCAAAGATAATTAGGATGGTATAAATCATGAACAAGGATAAAAAAACCGTCAAGTTTTGATAAGGCTTGCGCCTTAAATGAAGCAGGGCCAGTTTAATGACTGACATAGCCGCCCTTTCTTTTATCACTTATTAATTGGCCTTTGTTAAGAGTCAAAACTCGATGTTTTTTTTGATTGACGATTTCTTTGTCGTGGGTGGAAACAATAACCATGATGCCCTCTTTGTTAATTTTTTCCAACTCGTCGATTATGTCAAGCGACGAGGCAGGATCCAGGTTGCCGGTTGGCTCATCGGCAAAGATCAACAAAGGATCCAGTATTAGGGCCCTGGCCATGGCAATTCTTTGCTTTTCGCCGCCGGATAACTGCGATGGAAAGTAGTTGGTTTTATCCGACATATTAAATCGGTTTAAGACTTTTTTGATCCGGCTGTCGTATTCCTTTTTATCGACACCGGCCAACTCCAAACGCAGGAACAGGTTTTCTTTAATGGTTAATTCGGGCAGCAGGTTTAAACCTTGAAAAACCACACCTATTTTTTGGCGGAGAAGCTGCCTTTCCCACTCTTTTAATTGGGCGATGTCTTTGTCTTCAAAAAAAATCCGGCCCTTGGTTGGTTTAAGATCGGCCAGAATCAAACGCAAAAGAGTGGTTTTGCCGGCGCCGGTGTGGCCGATTAAATAAACAAATTCACCCGGTTCTATTTCGAAACTAACGTTTTTTAAAGCGGTGGTTTTATCGGGATAGGTAAAGTTAACTTTATCAAATTTTAACATTTTAGATTTTACTCCAATATCTGCACCTTGCCGACGTCCATAAACCAGCCGACTTCTTGAGCGGTTTGCGTCTCTCCCCATATTTTGACCTTGCGGCCGACGAACTCGTCTAAATCAACAACGCTAGAGGTTAAATAAGCGGTTTGGGATTGATCGCCCCTGATTAATTTATGGGTGCCCGGCTTGGTTGGATCATCGTTGGCTTCTAGCAAACCTTCAGCGGTGTCGCCGAAGGTGGGGTCATCTATGCCGATAACTTGGCCTTTTTTGTATTTAGAGTTAGCGGCGGTTTTGGTGGTGGCGGTCGAGGTTTTGTTTTCAGACAAACCGCCCAGGTTTATATTGGTTTTGTTATTAATCAACCAGTAAGAGCCAAGGCCGATAAAATAAAAAGCCAAAAAAACAGCGGCAAAGCCGGCACCTTTTATTAGCTTGTCTTTGAAAGAAGGTGAATCATGGAGTTGGTGCAAGATTGGATCCGGGGGCGGAGGCGGGGGTGAATCGGCGGCTTGGTCCGGCGGCGGCGAGTTGAAATCAACGGCTTGGTCCGGCTGATTTTCCAATGAATGAATTAGCGGATTGTTTTGGTCCATATGTTGAATATATCAAAATTAAATTTAAAACTCAACATGATTATGATTTTTGCTTGCCGCTTAAGGCGATAATCTCTTCATCCAGCATGGCTTCGATGTCGCCGTTTAAAATAGCCTCCGGGTCATGGCTTGTGTAGCCGGTTCTTAAATCTTTGACTTGTTTATAGGGGTGAAGGATGTATGATCTGATTTGGGTTCCCCAATCAGGCGGAGTGTATTGGCCGCGGATTTTGGCTTTTTCTTTTTGTTTTTTGGCCATTTCCAAACTCCATAATTTGGCCATCAGCATCTGCATGGCGATTTTGCGGTTTTGCTGTTGATAACGCTGCGTTTGGCATTCAACGACGATGCCGGTTGGTATATGCTTTAACCTGACGGCGGTAGAAACTTTGTTGACGTTTTGGCCGCCGTGGCCGCCGGATCGAAAAGCTTCAAACTCAATATCTTCATCTTTGATATTAATATCAATGGTCTGATCCAAAACCGGCAGAACCTCAACTCTAGCAAATGATGTCTGCCTTAAATTGTCGGAGTTAAACGGTGACAGCCTAACCAGCCGGTGGGTGCCGGTTTCAAACTTCAGCAATCCGTAGGCGCCGGGGGCGTCAAGGCTGGCTGATATTTTTTTAAAGCCGGCCTCTTCGCCGGGGCGCTGCTCTATAACGGTGACCGGCCAGTTTTTCTTCTGGGCAAAACGATAATACATCCGCCACAACATAGCTACCCAGTCCATGGCTTCGGTGCCGCCTTGGCCGGCGGTGATGGTCAAGATAGCCCCGCGGCGGTCATATTTGCCGGTTAAAAAGGTTTGTTTTTTGAGCTTGTTGATTTCCTTGGCTAGTTTTTGGGTTTCTTCGATTAACATCGGGTCGGTCGATTCAACCTCTTGGGCCAGAGTTGTTAAAAAGCTTAGTCTTTCTTGAGCTTTGGTTATTTTGTCCTTTAATTCACGGTAGTATTCTATCTGGCGCATGATCTTCTGGGCGGTTTGTTGATCCTGCCAAAAATCAGGCTTCAAGCTCTTGGCTTCTAACTGCCTGATTTCTTGATCAATTTGATCATAGTTAAGTTTGGCTTTTATATCTTTTAGCAGTTGTTTTATTTGTGCAAGCTCCATAAAAACTCCTGTGTTTATTATAGCCTTATAGATAAAATTAAAAACAGAAGGAAATCCGAAATTCGAATATCGGATATCGCCCACCAGAGGCGGGGGAGACAAATTTTTAATTTGG
>JAADGY010000027.1 GCA_013152165.1 bacterium | reverse complement strand
ATACTTAAGGCGTGTGTGCAAATTATGCTCCAGGAGTGGGATGGTTGGATGGGGGTCGGTGGGGTGGTTTTGTTTGGAGTGCGCCTGGCAGGACTTGAACCTGCAACCCCCGACTTATAAGATCGGTGCTCTAACCAGTTGAGCTACAGGCGCTGTTTAGGTATTTAAAACCTTTCGTTTTTAGTATAACCGACAGGGCAAAATCAAAATTTATCCTGAGGGATTTCGATTGATACCAAAGGCGGGGGGGTGAAGGTTGGCTTGGGGAAAAGGTAGGTTTTTTCACCAGGGAAGCCAAGGGCCAGCTGGTTGCGGGCTTGGAACTCTTTGTAAAAGGGGTCCTGGGCTAAAATAATGTCCTGCTGAAGACGGCGGTTGATTTTTATCAACTGGTCGACGGACTGCCGAAGGCGGGCTTGGGCGGTGTAGTTATGATATTCCTGCCAGGTAGTTTTTAATTGCTTGAAAAGAGTAAAGCTGAGGATGATGTTTAGAAAGATAAGAAAGATAACTTGGCTGAGTTTGATTGGTTTGGATTTCATAATCTGGCCCGCTGGGCGATTTGGCGTTCAACTTCATATCGGTCCCGGCCGTATTTAAGCCGTGAGAGTTCTTTTATCATCTCGGCGATTTTTGGGTTTCTTATCTTGGCTTGGGCGGCCATGTCTTTGGTTAGATCAAGCGAGAAGGGCGAGACCGGCTGGTTGCCGACGATGGTTTTAATATAAGCGTTGAATTTTTCGATGTTGATCAGGTCGGTTTGATTGAAAACCGGGGCGAATTCATTCTGCAGGTAGTTGGCGTCGGTGACGCCGACTCTAAATGAAACAAGGGTGCCGACGTTGCCAAAAATTGCGTTTTTGACTTCGTCGTCCATCTGGCCGATGAATTGGTTAGCGACGGTTAAGTTAAGATGATATTTTCTGGCTTCGGATAAGATTTGGGCAAAGTCAGGGGTGGCAAAGTTTTGAAACTCGTCAACGTAAAGATAAAAATCTCGGCGCTGTTCTTCGGGCACATCCTGGCGGCTCATAGCGGCCATTAATAAGCGGGGAACAAGGACTAATCCTAAAAAGCTTGAGTTTTCTTCGCCGATTTTGCCCTTGGCCAGGTTGATTAATAAAATCTTGCCTTCGTCCATGACCTTGCGGAAATCAAAAGCTGATTTGGATTGGCCGATTATGTTTCGCATCATGGGATTGGTGACGAAGCGGCCGAATTTGGAAACAATGTAATCAAGGACCTCTGATTTGTGAAAGTCAGATGTTTTGGCTACCTGGTCGGTCCAGTAGCGGCGGACCATGGGATCTTTGACTTTGGGAAGCAGGTAGCGCAGGTAATTGTCATCGGTTAGAACGCGGACGACCTCGACAAAGGAGGCGCCGGGCTCGGTAGTGATGGTAAGGATGGCGTTTCGGACGGCGTGTTCAAAACGAGGTCCGACGATACCGGTTTTATGGGGGTCGAAAAGCTTGTACATCATATTAATAATGGCCGAGGCGATAAATTGTTTTTGATCCTCGGTTTTAAATTCCAGCAGATTTAAGCCCATGGGGCGCTGCAGGTCTGATGGGTCAAAGTAGATGACGTCCTCGGCCCGATTGGGCGGGATTAGCTCAAGCAAAACCTCGATGGTGTCGTGGGGATCGATAAAACAAATGCCCTTGCCGTTACGAATGTCTTGGAGCATCATATCAAGCAGGAATTGAGATTTACCGGTGCCGGTTTTACCAATAATATACATGTGGCGCTGGCGGTCTTTGTCTTGGATATAAATGGGCCGGGAGATGCCGCGGAAGCGGTTGTAGCCTAAAAATAGGCCGGAAGAGGGGATTTCCGGAGGCGCCGGGGCGCGTTTAGCCAAAAGCCAGTGGATGAAAGGTGTTTCAACGGTTTTGTTGGGAAAGTGGTAAATACTGGCCAGCTCTTCGGTGTTTAGAATACTAGTTTGGCCAAAGAAAGGCAGATAGCGATAAATAACATCCAGCATAAACATTTTTTTAAACCAAATCTTTTTGGTGGTGAAGCTGTTGTAGGGAGATTGAAATTGGGAAAAGGTGGCGATGATTTCTTTTAGGTGGGCTTGAGCCCTGTCCTTTTTAGGCGAGACGACTACCAATCTAATGTCGGTGGTGAAGCCAGGCTTGGAACATTTGTTTTCGATAGCTTCATAGGTTTTGGGGTCGATGTTGTATTTGGCTTTTTCAGGATCTGACTCTTCCTTTTTTTTGTTGGCGATCCAGCCTTTGCCTTGGTTTTGCCAGCGGTGCGAGGTGGGGGTGATGACGATTTGAAGCAGGATGCCTTCACCCTCGGTTAGTTTGGCCATGGCCGAGGTCATAGAAGCGATCGAGTCGGTAGCCATTTCTTTATAGGTTTTAAGAGGCCAGAAGGTGGGCTTTTTTGTTTTGAGGGCGGAAAAAGCTACATGGCCGTCTTTGGTAAAAATATTATGGTCCTCGATGATTTTAATATGGGCTTCAGGATAGGCTCCGTAGATTTGTTTTTCGATAAGCTGGTAATCTTCTTCGGGAACGCTTAGATAAAAGCCGATGTTTTCTTTGGTGGCAACGATTTCTAAAGTCAAATGCCGTGGGTGTTTGAAAAGACGGGACAGCCAGTTGGTATGAGTTAGAGAAGCAAACGAGGTAAACATTTGTTCGGCGGCATCGATTTTTATTTCGTTGTCTTTGGGAACCAAGACTTCGAAAGTGACCATGGATAGGGAGCGGTTTTCCCGGTTGCGATATTTCAGCCAGAGAAAAAAGAGCCAGGCCAAAAAAGCTAGGCCGGCTAGGGAAAGCAGAAAGATAAAAAGACTAATGGTGAAGGTGGTCGCTCTAAGGATGAGGGTATCGATGAAGTTTTGAGGCATAAGCCATTATATAAGTTCAAAGTCCAAAGTTCAAAGTTAAAAGTTGATATGAGTTTATCAAGTTAGAAAGTTTATCAAGTTTGTAAAGTTGAAAGCGACAAAGAGACAAAGGGGATAGAGTTTATAGAGGGGATAAGGGGATAAGATTAAAATAAGTTAAAAGTTCAACCCTGAACCAGACCTTATTCTGGTACTGGGCAAAGTTCAAAATCTAAATTTTAGTTTTTAAGATAGACGGCCCGCCAAGGCTTGTAGTTGGAGAAAAAGGTTTTTTGATAAAGAATTTGGCCATTTTTGGTAACGGTCCAGCTAAAGGCAACTTTAGCGCCCCAAGCCGGCCACTCGATTTGTTTGGTGGTGCCGGGGGGCAGGGTAGGATCATCTTGATACAAAGGAGGCGGGGGCGGGGACTGGTCCCAGATGCGAACTTTTGACATGTTGACTTGGCGATTGTCTTTAGTGCCGTAAAGTTTAAAGACGAGATGTTTTTTAGCTTTATTGGTTTCGGCTTGGATAAGGATGTAGCTTTTAAGATCGTTTTTGAATTTTAGGTCAACGTAGGGGGCGAAAACAGTGGCGTCAAGGCCGGGCGAGGCTTTTTGTTCATAATAACTGACCCGGTATGAATGAGCATGCCGTTCGATAATTGGCAAGCCGGCGTTAAGGATGGCCCTAAAAAGAGTGGTGGAGACCTGGCAAACGCCGCCGCCGTCATCAAGAATGGTTTTGCCCTGTTTGATAACGTATGATTGGCGGTAGCCGGTGCGGGCCGAGACTTCCCCCAGGTATTTGTTAAATGAAAAAGTTTCCCCGGGGGCGATAAGGATGCCGTTTATTTTGCTGGCAGCCAAAGCAATGTTGTGGATTCTGTTGGGGATGGAATGAGCAAACCATGACTCACCTTGGCCAACAAGCTCTTTGATGCCGTAATCGTTGCTGTTGTGAGTGGTAATCTTTGGAGGTATGGTTTTGCCGGTGATGGTGATGCTTATTTTTTTGGTCGGAGCGGGGGAATTGGTAATTTGAAAGAAAGTTTGCTTTAAGTCCTTTTTAAGTTGGCCAAGATCGGTCAAAAAGCCGTTTTTAGAAGGTTGGAAAGTTATTACCCGCCCATTTTGATATCTAAACAGGGCATCTTGCGGCTTTATATCAAAGGTTTGTTTTTGGCGCTGGGCGATGTTTTGCAAGGATTTGACGTCGATGTCTTGGTAAAGTGAAACAAGAGAAACTTTTTCGGGCTTGGTTAGAAAAACGGTTGTCTTATTGCGAGTTAGGGCGATTTGAGTTTTGATTAATTTACGGGCCTTGGTGAGAGCGGATTGTTTTTGCTGGGGGGAGGGTTTAAGCGAGATGAATTTTAAGGGAATTTTGATAGGCTCGGATAAGTTATGGTTGAGGGCGGTGCGGATATCTTTGATTAGGACAGCTTCGTCGATTTGATATCCGTCGGTGGCGGGCAGCAGGGTGATTTTGTTTTTGTTGTAGGTAAGTTTGGCTGGTTGAGGGGGTGACCATTGATTTTGAAAAGGCCGAGCCAGTCTATTGACAAGCTGTTTTTGGTTGATGGTGACAACAGGCGTAAGGTTAAGGTTGGAGAAAAGAAATTGATGATAGGCCAGCCAGCGTTTGTAAAAGGGCTGGGCGGTAAAGTTGTTAAGATGGTTAGACAGAGCTTTTGGGTAAGAAATGTTGATGCCAAGCTGAGAGATGGGAACAGCGGTGATGGTTTGTTTAAAGCGGAAGGTAAGGCGGGGATTGGATGGGGTTTGCTGGGCGGCGATTTTTTCAACCCAGTAATAGGGCAAAAGGCCGGCGTAGGTGTGGTTGATAAACAGCCGAGGAGGAGATAAAAGAGCGAAGGCAACCAGGGTGCCTAGAATAATATAGGCAGTGATTAAGGAGATTAGGAGGCCTAGTGTAATGCGAAGCAGGGACATGGGCATAGTATATAAGTTAAAAGTTAAAAGTTCAAAGTTAAAAGTTAAAAGTTAAACCCTGAACCAGACTCTTAACTTTAACGTCGGAGACGGTTCAGGGTAAGTCTCACATGATAAATTTTAGTGATTAAATGGTTTGGGGAGGGGGCGTGGTTTGGTGTACGCTCCAGGGAAGGTTTGGCAACCCTCGGGGTTGCCAAAGGGTGGGATGTGGGGATAGTGTGCTGGTTTGCTAAAATAAGGTAACCATGTGGAAAAAAATTGCTGTCTTTTTGAGTTTTTTTGTTTTTTTTACGCCGGCTGTTATGGCCGAAGTCAAGATAGAGGAAAAGTTCCTGGTAGGCGGCAGGACTTCGCCGTTTACCGACTTGGCGTCCTTGGTTAATCACTTATACAAGGCAATGCTGGTCTTTGGGGGGGTGCTGGTTTTCTTTTTGGTGTTGATCGGCGGTTTCACATATATTATCGGGGCCGGGCAGGAAAGATCGGATGAGGTTGAAAAGGGGAAGAAAGCGATTACCTGGTCGGTGGTTGGTTTTTTGCTTTTATTTAGTTCTTATTGGCTGATCAAGATTTTAGGCATTATTACAGGCATTGATTTTTTGAACTCTGGTTATTAGGATGAAGTCAGGATAGGGTGGTTGGTTTCAATCTTACTTTATAATTAAGTTATGCCCTTACCTGAACGACCGGAACACCACAGTTTAACCCCAGAAACTCCAGCTGGTGAGATGGGTGATTTGGCCGCGACTGAGAAGAAGATAAAAGAGATTGAAACATGGCTGGAAAGGCTGGAAAAAACGGTTGCTCGACAGCCGGCGGCCAGTAAAGCTCCGACGGATGATAATAGTGATGATAGGGCTCAGGATTTGACTTTACTGCCGAAAGATAAGCCGATTATTTTACCGCTGACCAAAAAAGAGGTTGAAAGCGGCCTGCACCAACCGATTACATCATCTTTACATTGGCTGGCCGAGTGGTCGATTCGGATGATAAAGATGTATCATGATCGGGTTATGTATGCGGGATGAAGAGTTAGTTAAAAGTTAAAAGTGCAAAGTTCAAAGTTACAGTTTAAAGTTATTTTTGACAACTCTCGTGGGTGATGGCACAGTCTGAAAGGCCGTTGTCGGAAGGCGGAGGAAGGTAATAAGATAGAAAATGTCAAAACTTAGATGTCAAATCTCAAATCTGCATCTTAAAATCTCAAAACTTACCCTTATGAACCAGACTCCGACTTTGCGTCGGAGACGGTTCAGGGTTGCCCCGAACTTGTACTTTTGTTGTGGTTCGGGGCAAGATCGTTCCCAGAACGTGATGAAGAAA
>JAADGY010000033.1 GCA_013152165.1 bacterium | reverse complement strand
AAACACTTTCACACCCCGGATGACTATCTGAAAAATCCAAACTTAATCGATGACATCTATAATCAGCAAACCGCCGATCTAATCAAAACCGCCGGTCTTGATTTTAAAGCCAGCCTAGCCGGTTTTACCATCGAAGCCTATGATATTTCCCACCTGGGCGATACAGCCGGGGTTGGATCGCGGGTGGTTTTTATCGACGGCCGGCCGGATAAATCTAAGTACAGGCGCTACCGCTTAAAAACCGCGGTGCCCGATGATTACCAAGCTATGGCAGAGGTGATCAAAAGAAGGCTTAAAAAATTGGACGATTTACCGGATCTGTTTTTAATCGACGGCGGCAAAGGCCAGTTAAGCGCAGTCAAAAAAATTCTAGACAAAAGAAAAGTCAAAACTCCCTTGATTGGCCTGGTTAAAAACCCGGACAGGCTTGTGGTTTGGCGCGACCAAAAACACAGCTTTAGGATTATTCGAATTAAAAATCAACCGGCCCTTTTGCTTTTGCAAAGAATTAGAAACGAAGCCCATCGTTTTGCCAACAGCTACCGCAAAATAATCTCTAGATTAAAATAATAGTTTATGCTTGGGCGATCTGCAGATGCCGTTGTTTTAAGTTTGAGTCCCAAATAATTTCTCCATCAGCGGTTGCTGGCTTAACCCTTTCTTGCGAATCAATCATCACCGTATGTTCGCCAGCAATACCAACCTTAAACAAACCATCGCCAAAAGTAAAATACCTTACACCCCCGGCCGGGAACGCCGGCCGGCCGATTATTTGTGAAAAAGTTAAATCCAACATCAAAGCTGTTAATGATAAATATGAACTACGTGGAGTTTTTGGCGCATAAACCAGTACATGTCCCTGGCCCGCCGCTGGAAAATTTATATTGCCATGGCCCGGCACCAAAGGAGATATAACAGAAACGCCTAAAGCTTGATAGGATACCCCCTGCATTTGGAAAGAAACATAATCAAAATGGCCGGCCGGAGCGGTTAGCAACACCCGGCTTATACCCCAGCTCAATCCGATTGGATAATAAAAATTAGGATATCTTTCTCTGGCCGCCTCGATCGTATCCAGAACAATTTGGCTGATTGCTATGCCAGGAAGCCAAGCATCCACATACCAAGCAGCTTTAGCCTTTGTGTTAGTTGGTTGTTCATACTTCATCTGCACCAGCGGTCCAAAATCATCATCTGACAAACTTTCAATGAAGCCATCAACATCGCCGCCAGCCTCCTGCCACTTTTTAAGGCAACCGCTTACCCTAGCCCAAACATTTTTAGTCCCCAGCGGCAAAGGACAGCAAAAAACGCCGCCTTCCTGGTCTGTAGAATTTTCCTGCAAATACTCAGCCAATCGGCGAACCACCGAAAAGTTAGTTCCATCTCCGCCCAAAAGCAAAACTGTTAAACCTGGCTTATTTGCCCAATAATCAAAAACTTTCCCTGGTCTGCCTAAAAAATCAACAAAATCAACAACCGGGATTTCGCCAGCCCTCAACTGCTTGGCCACTCTTTCAGCTGCGCCATGGCCAGCTTTTGGGTTACAAACACCAACAACGCCTCTTTCCGCCCTCATAAAAACCAGCCTAGGGTGTATATTTAAAAACCTTGTCCAAAGCCTGTTTTATCAAAAACAATAAAGCCAATCTATTGCGCCGAACTTTAGCATCCTGGCTTAACACAAAAACCGCCTCGAAAAAAGTTTCTAATTTAGAGGCTAAATCCAACAATAAATTAACATTCAGACACTTTTTGCTTAAAACCTGGCTATAAAATCGGTAAAGCTCTTTTTCCTGCTTAGTTTCAAACAAATCCGGGTTGACATCAACCGGCTCTTTTGGCTTAAACCCAGCCTGGTCCAAAATATTGCTAATCCGTTTTGCCCCATCATAAATCAAGTCCTGTTTGTCTTTGTTTAAGGCGGCTAAATCCCTAGCAACCTTGAGTTTTTGGAAAATATTTAAGCCGTCAGCCGCCGCTACCGGCTGGACCAAGTAGCTTGGCAGATCGGCCTGGCTTTGGAGAAATCTAACCAGCCGCTTATTGATATATTCAAACAAAGCCTGACGGGGCACCTTTTTGTTTTTACAAAGGGCCAAAGCTTTATCTAAAACAGGGGAAAGATCAATATCAACCAAAGCGGCAATCTTTATCAGCCTTTTAACCTTATTTCTTATATGATAAGGATCCTTGTTGCCTTTTGGCAGGCCTGTCAACGATGACAAAGCGGCGACATCATCGATCAAATCAACGATAGCTAGCCTTTGGCCGACAGCGGTCGCCGGCGCGGTTTTGACATAGTCAGCCAAAACCTTGGAAACCGCATCAGGATAATTTTGGAGCTTGGCGATGTGGGCTCCGATGACTCCCTCTAGTTCTGGAAACTCCTTGCCTGATAAAGTAGCTTTGTCATTTTTGATCAGGCTAAGGATTAAAGCCACGGTCTTATCCGGCCGGCTCCAAATAAGCTGGCACAACTTATTCAACCGTTTGGTTTTGTCCAGATAACTGCCAAGCTTGGGATGATAAATAATTTTATCCAAATCATGACGATAGTCCTTTAATGGCTTTTGAATGTCTTTTTCTAGATAAAACAAACCATCGTCCAATCTGGCTTGGACAACCTTAGTATTCGATCGGCCGATGCTTTCGGCCTGGGATAAATCAGGATGATTGATAACCACCGCGTAATAAATAGTATTATCAACCTCGAAAACCAGATAGCGTTGATGGTGTTCAAGGATATTAAATGTCAGCTGAACCGGCAGTTTCAAATATTTGGCAGGTAGTTTTTGGATGGTAACCTTGGGCGATTCGGTTAAGAAAACATTCTCGGTTAAAATTTTAGGATTGACGCCAACCCCTTCGGGCAAATCTTGGCTAATCAGCCTTTGCCTTTGATCGGCGTCAAGCACAATCCGGTTGGTTTTAATAAATTCAAGATAATCTTGGCTTGAAGACAATAAAACCTTGGCGGGATCTTTAAAACGCGGAGTGATGGTAAAGGTGCCAGCTTTTAAATTAAAGGCCTTCACCGGAATCAGCGCATCGTCCAAAAAAGAAACAATCCAGCGCAGCGGCCGGATATACCTGTAGTCATTTTCATCCCAACGCATATACTTAGTATCGGCTTCATAACCTAAAATCTTATCCACGATTTGTTGGATAACCTCTTGAAGCGATAACTTGAGGCTCTTTTCAAGAGTTATAAAACCATCTGTGATTTTGGCTTGGTCCAAGGAAGCTTTGTGTTTTTTAAGGAAGTTGGCCAGAATGGGGGTTGGTTTTTGATCTTGGCCAAAAGCCAATTTTTCCGGCGGGCCCTTGATAATTTGGCGGCGGCTGATTTGTTTTTTGGCTTTGCTTATTTGGATCACCAACCGTTGCGGAGTCATCAAAAACTCAGCCGTCCCAAAACCGCCGGGATAGTTTTGTTTAAGATAATCCCGCAGCCACCGGCTGTTGAAAGTTTGACGAAGCTCAGCTAAGAAGCTGGCCGGCATTTCTTCAAAACCTAGTTCTAAAACGTAAAGGCCGGCTTGATCAAAGCCCTTGGCTGAGACCGAGGCAGTTGGCAGGTTATGGATGACCGGCTTGATTTTTCGCAAAGGAAATTTAAGCCGCCGCCTTTCGCTTAAATAAGCTGTGGCGATTTGGTTGGCAAAGCCGGCCATTTGTTTAAACTTAGCCACTCGATCAGTGGCGCTGATTAATCCCCTGGCGTCAAGCAAATTAAAGACATGGGATAATTCCAGCAGATTGTCATAAGCGGCCCAGTAATTGGCCTTGTCTAACTGGTCTTTAATAATGTTTAGATAGGTTTGATAAAGGCTTTGCAGGTGTTTTGGGTTTGAGGTTTCATAGTTAAATTTAGACTGCCAATATTCATGTTTGGTGTACAAGTCTTTGTAGCTTAAATCATCATCCCACTTAATATCTTGATAGTGATTAACGCCTTGCAGATACATAGCCAGCCGCTCCAGCCCCAAAGTTATCTCGACCGCCGGGATGTCAAGATCGACCCCGGCTACTTGTTGGAAGTAAGTGTACTGGCTGACCTCCATGCCGTCAACCCAAATCTCCCAGCCCAACCCCCAAGCTCCAAGCGACGGCGACTCCCAATTATCCTCGACAAAACGAATATCATGTTCATTTGGCTCAATCCCGATAGCCTTAAGCATATCAATGTATAAATAAGTATTAAAAGCCGGCGCCGGTTTTAAAACCACTTGGTATTGGAAATAATGCTGTAGGCGGTTGGGATTTTCACCGTATCGCCCGTCAGCCGGCCGGCGGCAGGGTTCTATATAGGCAACCTTAAAAGGCTCCGGCCCCAAAACCCTTAAAGCTGTTAATGGATTTGAAGTCCCGGCTCCTAACTTCATTCCGTATGGCTGGCCAATCGACACCCCTTTTTGACTCCAGAAATGATTCAATCTATCCACTAATTCACTAAAGTTTAACATGGCTTGATTATAGCATTTTAAAAGGCCAATCCCTGTTGGCAAAAACAGCCTGCTTTTAAGCAAATTAAGACCTAATTCCCTTTTAAACTAATCTTTTAAAGATTGGCCGTCACCATATTTTTCGGCCAAAGCCCTCTTAATTTTT
The DNA here is from genome assembly GCA_013152165.1 of bacterium. Classification (GTDB taxonomy): domain Bacteria; phylum Patescibacteriota; class Microgenomatia; order JAADGY01; family JAADGY01; genus JAADGY01. The sequence continues at coordinate 1,527 of JAADGY010000033.1, read as the reverse complement.
CCAATCAGCTCATTGATCTTGTCTTGGTCAATTTCTCCAGAAGCCCTGTCTGCAATAAGGTCAATATGTATAGTTCCATCCGCCCCAACCTCCTCCACACCCAGATGTCTTAATGCCTCCTGAGTATTCTGTATATTTCTTAAAAAAACAGCTAAAACATTTGAATTTTTACGCCTGCCATTAACATCCCAAAAATGAAGTGAAGCCGACCAGACAGGCAAGAGTTTTATTGTCCAAACAACCTCCCCTCCCTCTATCCTAGCTTGGTCTATAACCCTGATGTTACGAGGTTTAATTTCTCTTACATAAACTACTCTTATCTTTGGATTGTTTAAATCTCCCAAGATCATAACTAAATACCGGCCAGCATAAGCCGAGGCCGCTTCTCTTGCTTCCGGTCGATTGCTTTCCGACAGCCGCCGGCGTGTTGCAGCTATTGTCCTTTGGACGCTGACCAACCGACGGTTTAATGTTTCTTGCTTCTTCATTGCCGCCGCCGCTTGAGCTTCTTGCATCCACACCTTTACCTGAAGTAAGAAGCTTGCCCTGGTCACCGAATCAATGTCTTCTTCAGTCAGCACCGCCGCCAGCCAGCGATTAACAGCTTTCGGATGTTTGATCGCAACCTTTTTAAGCAGTTTTCTAACTTCATCCAAGTCATCCCTCGCCAAAGCTCGAAAAGCTTCTTTTCTTATCTTTGATATCTGGTTTCTTTCTCTTTCTTCAAGCTGACTAAATGGCAGATAGGCTAGGGCTTTTATAATATTAAACCGCTGTTTCTCAATTCCATATTCTTCAGCTAGCTTTACAGCTATCTTATTCATGGCCGGAAGTACAATTTGGCAGGCCCGACCCAATCGGGCCAAATCTAGTGGAATAGTAACATCATCCCCCTCTAATATTATCTTAAGGCCCGGCCGCAGTTTTGACTTAATCCCCTCCCATAATCGGCCAACTACATATTTGCGCACCATCAAAGGAATAGTAACCTGTTGGATTTTTCCGAGTTCTTCTTGGTATTGAGGATCATTGTTATCTGGATCGGTAAAGATATTCTTCATTGTTCTAAATGCTTGGGCGTATGAGCGGCTGTTCATAATAACCCTAAGCGCGGCATCAACGCCTCCTTCCGGTGGCGATTGCTGGCCTTCCTCTGGCGATTGATCAACTTCCCAGCTTCTTATAATTCTTGAATAAGTCGGGTTGTTAAACCGGTTATCACCGGTCAACCTTATGGTTTGAAGTTGGTTATCTAGCCATTCTTCTAGAGTTTCTTGAGGTATTTCCGGATGAATTTTACTAGCCACAGCTAGCAGTCCCTGACGCAAAGCCTCCCACGGAGATATTTCCCACTCCCACTCCTGCCTTTGTACATCTTGATAAGATATCCGACCCCGCCCCCTGTCGGGCATCGGCATTGCTACCCCGCCTTTTGCATCCACAGGAACTGTCATAACAAAATCATCTTTGATAATTAAAAAAGCTTACTATAGTTTACCACCAGCCCTAAATTCCAAAACCAAAACC
>JAADGY010000077.1 GCA_013152165.1 bacterium | reverse complement strand
TGTAATAAAACTTAAAAAAATTATGGATATCCATCCCCAGATTAACCAGCCATCCATTTGCATGGGTTTTTCGGCTATTCGAAAAGTGTCAAATAATCTTAATATGTTAACTGGGTAAAGCAGTTTCCGACCACTAAATAGACTTTGAAGATCTAAAAATAATTGACAATTATAATAACAACCATAAGAAAACCAAATAGCTTGAGACAAAATTAAAGACATGACCATCAGAAAGCTGTTTTTAAAGTCTTTTAAAGAGAAGAAAAGAAAAGCTAAGGCTACAGGAATGAAAATGCCGGTTTGTTTGATCAGCGGGGCGGCAGTTCCTAGTAAAAACAAAGAAAAAATGAGCAATGTTTTTATTTTTGACCTCTTTATCTTGTTAACAAGCCAAAATAGAATTAAAGAAATAAGTGACATGGTCACAAAGATGTTTTCTGCCAAAGGCATGCGCGAAGAAATAACAAAAGTCGGTGCGGTGGAGTATATCAGACTGGCTATTAAAGCTTCCCAAAAACCAATGCTTAAGTAGACTATTATGAATAAGAGAATGACGTTAATAGTTCCCAGTTTAACCATGGGCCACCTTAAGACATCGATTTTTACTTTTTCAAAAGTGTTCATGCCTCTGAGTAATGAGTAGGAGCCCATAATTAAGCCGAACAGGGGAGTGTCGTCGAAATATGGCTTGACGAAACGAAAATTTACGCCTCGTATTTTTTTGGTGGGAAAGTTGCCATATCTTTTGTAATAAGACCATGATTCTGGCACTTTATTATTGATCAAGCTTATTCCGTTAAAGGCATATTTTACCTCGTCCCAAGTTGACCCTTGGGGGGGGATGGCATAGAAAAGGTTGTATCTTAGGGAATGAGATAGAATAATCAATCCAAAAATAGTTATGATTAAAACGATGGATTTTGAGTATCTTTGGAAAAAATTTGCGACAACTTTAGTATTAGGTAAAGATTTCATACCAAATCATTATAAATCATTATTAGGTTTTGTGAACTTTATTTAAAACTTGTTTTAATAATTGTTTGCCGGTCATGTTGGGGATGTTGCAGGTTGGGATATGATCGCATTTAAGGCCGTAGGCTCTGTAAATGTACCAGGAGTTGACGAAGAGTCCACCGATAAGGAGAACAATAATCGCCAGCCAGGTGGTTATTTTTTGGGTAAGTTTGGTCCTGATCTTAAATGCAGATAAAATTGCTGGGAGAAGAAGCAATATAAGTAAGAAGCGAAAGGTTGATGAGGCCATGCGATAGCCGGCCGGCGGTGGAAACGGAGAGTCAAGCAAAGCCAGGTTGCCCAAACTGAGAAGAATTAAGCTGCTGTATGAAAATAGGTCGAAGCCTTTTTTGAGAAGCTGGGTGAATAAAACGCCAAAGGCGATTGAGGTAAAGGCAAACAAAGGATAGCGATACCAAGGCAAAAGATCGGTTTGGCCGGAAGAGAGGACGAAGATAAAAAGCCAAATAAATCCGCCCCAAAGGACAAACTCCATTTTGGGGTTTTTGGTAAAGCGCCAGTAAACAACCAAAGCAAATAAGCTTAAAAGATGGATATAATACCAGTTATCAAGAAGCAGGGCGATGTCGTAGGCTGGGGATGACAAAAGAAAAGCCAGGGAGGTAAAGCCGGCCGGCCTTAAGCCCTGCTGTTTTAAAAGGCCGACGAATAAAGGCCAATCATAGTGATATCCATAGGCTAAAAAGAAAGCCCAAAACAACAGTTGAGGAATGATAAGGGTTAAAAAGCTTAGCTTGTATTTTTTATCCTTCCATAAATAAACAGCTGGCAGGAGGCTGATAAATAAGCCGGTTGGCTTGGACAAACCGGCAATAAGAGAGATAATAACGGTGTGAATGAGTAATTTTTTGGGTTGGGATTTAAGCTTTAGAGTTAAATAAGCCAGGATGAGAAATAAGAGAGTGATCAAGTTCTCCGGTACGGCCAGGCGGTTGGAGATAATAATCAAAGGCGAGAAGCCGTAGATAAAAACGGCCCAAAAAGCCGGTTTAAAGCCAAATAAATAGTTGGTCAGCTTGTAGATAAAGATCAAAATAAAGAAAGAGATAAGAAGCATCGGCAAACGAAAGACAGCCGCCGGAGGGATGTCGTTTAAACTGCCAACCCCAAGGACGACTTGAGGCAGGCCGACTATCAGCGAAAAAAGCGGTGGCTCATCAAGCCAAGGCTTAAAAAGCTTGGTGCCGAAGGTGTTATGAAGGGCCGGATCGCCGATAAGGCCGTCAAAGTAAACGTGTTTGGGTTGATAAGCATCCAGGTTAGACCAGGAGATTGGCACTTTTTCGGTAATGAGGCTGTAGCCGGACCAAACAAATAAAAGCTCTTCCCCATGTGTGGCCCAGGGAGTGTACATGTATTTGTAAACCCTTAACGAGAAAGCTGCCAATATTAAAATAGCAATAATGACTAGCTTATATTTGGCAAGGCTTGATCTTGGCTTAAAAAGATTAAAACGCATGTTTTAATTTTAAACTATTAAATCTTTTTAGTGTTTTATTAATTATTGCTATGGATATGGGTATGCCCAAAAGTAAAATGACTTCGCGGAAATGATATAAACTCCAACTGCGCTGGATGGCAAACGGCAGATACCTAATCATTAGAAAAAAAGAAAAAATCCAGAAGAATTTGATAATTTTTAGGTTTTTATTAAGAACGAAAAAACTGATAGGCCAGATAAAATACCAAGAATGCAGCCAAGGCCAGCGGGCAAAGGCGGTTAAAAACAGAGCAAGGGTGGCGTATAACGAGATATCTAGTTTGGGTTTTATTAAATACCAGATGTATACAGGGATCAGAACAATGGTAGCATATTTGGTGGCGATTGAGAGGGCTAAAAAGAAAGCGGTTAATAATAAATTTGTTTGCTTGGCTGATGGTTGGCCGGCCTGTTTAGCCTTGACAAGAAAGTAAAAGGAAATAATGGCGAAGGTGGCCATCAGCATATCGTTATGGGCCATATAAAGGCCCTCCCACAAGATGAGCGGGTTTAAAAGGAAGAATGTTAGCCGAGTCTTGATGTCTTTAATTTGAAGCAGTTTAAGACAAAGGTAGATAAAGTAAAAAGCTATCCAAAAGGAAATAAAATTAACCAGCTTTAAGCCGATGAAGGCAGATAGAAAAGATGGCGAGATTGAGTAAAAAAGATAAAAACCAACCGCTGAGATGTACCTCCAGGCCAGGCCGTAAGGGGAGATGGCTTTGGTGTTGTGCATAAAGCGAACCCAATCGTCTTGGTTAACAAAGCTAAAAGGCGAGACTTGGGCTGGATTTTGATGATAAATGGTTAAGATTTTAGCGTTAAAGATATAGTTGAACAAATCGTGGGAAAATGCTGGGTATGTGACAATGCCGAAAGCAGAGATTATAAGCGAGACGATGATGATTGTTTTTAATCGCAGCTTAAGCAATGATTTTACCCATGGATACCAAAGAATTAGGAGTAAGCTGAAAATTAAACCGTTTAAAACAGCGTGGTCCCTGCCAAAGGAAAACAAGAAGTGCTGAATATCAACTAAGGGAGCAATGTTGGCAAAGAAGATTAAGTTTGGATCGATGAAGGTAAACGAGAAGACAAGGATGATTGCTCCAAAAACAAAACTTGTGAGGATGGCCTTTTTAGGTGTCATTTTTTGATCTTATAACATATATTTTTATAACAGTCATCCGGATCAGTCAGCGGCAAAAAGAAGACTTTGTTAATTTGGGCCACACTGGAAAGATACCATTTGTCGGGAGTGTTGCGGACAAACTTTTTAGGAGAGGTTTTAAGATACCAAGCCCAGTAGATATAGGGTTGGACTCGGTCGGTGCTGACGTAAACGTCATTATTGGGGTAGTTGGCTGTTAGTTTGGTTATTAACTCTTTGTAGCCGGTGCCCCACTGCAAGCTGGGATCTTTAATGTAGGTTTGAAAATAGCTTGAGTAAAAAGGGGTGATAGAAACAAAAAAGATGATAATAAAAGCTAAGAAAGAAAAGTAAAAGTGCTTGGTTTGTTTAAAGTAGTTAAAAAGATGGAAAAGGCCGTAAAAGAGGGCTGTTAAAAATAAGGGCAATAGAAAGATATCGCGCAGATTATGCAATGGTTGGGCGGTTATAAACCCGGGGATTAAGGCTAAAAACCAAAGAATTAAAAAGCAAGCAAAGACCTTGATTTTTCGCTTGACCAAGATAATAAGGCCAAAGATAAAAAGAAAGTAGCTGACCAAATCCGAGTTGCCAAAGCCCGGCTGGCTGTGGCGGATGATGTTATCGCCCTGCCCCAGCCAAAATGAAACAGAGAATGATTGAAGGTAGGCGGCGATGGCGCTGATGAGGGAAAAGGAGGCGTTAACCTGGTGAAGGCGGGAAAGGGATGTGGGATTATGCCAAAACCGCCAGATGATAAAAGCCGCCGGCAGCCACAGGCCAAAAGAGATGATCAGCCAAGCTAAATTTTGATTGAGGGTTTTAAGTTTGTGTTTATGAGTTTTCAAGTAGTTTAGGCTTAAGGTTAGAAAAATAATCGGCGCCAAAAGCCGGGCGGAGTTGTAGGTGAAAAAGGCCAGGATCAGAAAGATGGTAGCCAGGGGCAGCTTAAGATAGGCTGATTTAAGGCTAAAGTAGATAAATAAGCTTAAGATAACTAAAAAAAGAGCCAGATTGGCCTCGAAACCGCCCCGAGATAACATAAACGACCAAAAGTTTGAGAGGTATAAATTGACGGCCAAAAGGCTAAAAAGGTTTGAGCTGGTTAGTTTTTTAAGCCAAAGAAAGATAAGAACCGCTATACCTAAGCCGGCTAAGGTAGATGGCAGGCGGATAGCTAAAGTATTAAAACCGGTAAGCTTGCCGATAACGGCGGTAGAGTAGATGTAAACCGGCAGTTTCCACTCGCCGAAGGCTTGGAAGTGAACCGGCCAGCGCGAACCCCATTCGTCGGATTGGTAGTTGGTTACAAGATAAGAATTGTAGCCGATGGAAGCTTCGTCAACGTAGGGTTCAAGCTTGGTTGATTGATAAAGCCTTAAAAAGATGCCGGCGGCCAAAGTTAATACGAGAACAAAGTTGATAAGCACCCTGGCTTTAAGCAGTTTGCTGAACATAGGCTTAATTTTTGGTGGTGGCCAAAACAAAGATAATGTCTTGTTTATTTTTATGGTAAACCTTGTCTAGAATGATAAGGTTGGGATTGTCGGGGGCAAGCTCACGGGCGGTGCCGATGCAGAGAGTTTGAGATTGGCAGTCTGACTGCCAGTTAATTTGGTCGATGAAGCGGTATTTATCAAAGGCGTCAACGGTTAAAAAGCCAAACTTGTCTGGGTTGGTAACCTGCTTTTGGAGTTTATGGTATTTAGCCGGGTCGTATTTTGTGAAAAATAAAGTGAAAATATATGGCTGGCCGTATTGTTTAGTGATAACAATGTTTTTGAACTGATTTTGATAGCGAGCCATTTTATCAGTCATTTCTTCATAGCCGGGTTGGAAGGCGCGAGGCAGGAAGTGGTCGTAATCAGCCAAATAATTATGCAGGTTAAAGCTAAACGAATACCAAAGAAACGGCAGAAAAATTAACAAAAAGCCAAACCGCCAAGATCTTGATTTAAAGGATCGGTAAAGCTGGCTAAGCCCCAAGCTGGTAAAGTAGGCCAGCGGCAGGATGATAAGAAGCGATCTGATAATTGATGGAGTTTGAAAGGTGGTAGCCGAGGCGATCGGGGCCAAAAAGAAAAGACCGAGGAAAAGGAGGTTGGTGCGCTTGCGGTAAGCTATAAGGGCCATTAGAAAGCCAAGAAGGGCAAAGGGAATCTGCCAGAATGAGATAAGGCCGGATTTGGGGAAGCTGAGCCTATCGATCGGGTCGCCTTCGCTTAATAAAAACTTAAACTGGAACTGATTAAAGTAATTATTAACTAAGGTTTTACTGAATTCGGTGGCTTTATTGTGGGTTAATCTAAATATAAAAGCAGAGTGGTGATCTATCATGCGCTGGGTTTGAGTCAGGCCAAAGCCTGATTGTTGCCAAAAGGACAAACCCTTAAAACGGGCCATGAGATGAGGGTTGGTTAGCAAAGTTAAGAAAAAACTGGCATAGATTAATATTAAGAAAATCAAGGTTTTTTTAAGGCTA
>JAADGY010000020.1 GCA_013152165.1 bacterium | reverse complement strand
TGGGTAAGTGTGGTTTAAGGTTAGTGAGAATGCTGGGGAGGATTTGGGAGGTTAAGAGGCGAAGTTCTTCTGGCGTGAATGGCGATAGAACGTAATCGGAGCCGCCGGCAGTAGGTTGCTGATTGGTGCGGTTGTCGATACCGATTCTAAGCCGCCAAAATTCTTTGGTGCCAAGAGCCTGTTCAATTGAAAGGACGCCGTTGTGTTGTTTAGGGCCTTTGGCAAACACAAGTTTGTATTTGCCAAAAGGGATATCTAGATCATCGTGGATGATAAGGGTTTGGTTTTTAACATCATCCGATAGGTTTTGATATATTTTTCTAATAATTTGGCCTGATAAGTTCATATAAGTTTGAGGCTTGACAAGGGTGATGGAGCTGTTGGTTGATACAAGGGAGTTCCAAGAGGGTTTCATCCGCCACGCCGGCAGGTGCAGGGTTTTTTGAAGGAAATCAAGGAAGAAAAAGCCAAGGTTGTGGCGGGTAAGGCGGTATTGTTGGTCTTTGTTGCCAAGGCCTATGAGGATTTTAAATAGCATAATATAAGGTATTTTATGGCAAAACCGCAGGCTTGACAAATGATTGAGTAATAGTTTAGCATGAAAATAATGCGTTGGAAAAACAGACTATTGATTAACTACTTGGCGTTAGGGGTTGGTTTCACAGCTTTGATTGTAACGGCGTTTATTACTCCCAGAAAAGGAAAGATTTTTGTTCAGGAGGGCGGATTGCCCCAGGGGCCGGTAAAACTGCAGGCGCAAAGCCAAGTTGTTGAAGAGGGCGGCCGGCAGATTTTGAAGGTTGATTTCAGTATAAAAAACACGACCGATCAGCCAGCGGTTTTGCTGGGCAGTAAGTTTGAGATAGAAGCTGTTGATAGCCAAGGCGGCATGTTGGCGTTGGTTAATAAGGATGAGTTGGTACTGCCAAGCGGAAGTTTAACGGCGAATGCAGATCGAAAGACTTATGATGTAGATTTATTTTTTGTCACAGGCTTAACAGTGCCGGCAAACGGCGAAGTGACCGGCGCCAGCCTGTTGCCGACGTTAAAGTTTGATATCACGGGAGAATCAAGTTATGTTGTCAAGGTTAAACACGGCGGCCAGAGAACGGTTGATGGAAATGTGGAAGGTTATAATTTCTTTGATGTTAAAGAAGGGGATAGCAGTGTAGCCTATGATGTGTTGTCGGGTGTGGAAGGCGATTTGGTTATAAGTCAGGCAGAGACGCCGCCCCCTCCGGTTACGGGGATGTCTTTATCAATAACAACGGGAAGTTTAAGCTGTCCGGCTGACAGCAATAAAATCAGGGTGCCGATTACGGTTAGCGCAAGTGGTTGGGATGTGGGCAAGGGTGGCGTGATCAAGATTTATCGGCAGAAAGTTGGCTCGTCTAGGTGGGTGGTTTTGACGACGATAAATAAAAATCAAGAAAAATTTGAAAGGGACGGAGTGATTGTTTGGGAGAGGAAGAATGCGGTGTTTGATGATAATAACAAGCTAGTGTCGGCGGATTACGTTTTTTACAGCTTATCTTCATTAGACAATGTAAAAGGCAGGCAATACAAGTTTAAAGCGGAGTATAGAGAAAAAGTCGATGGGGTTGTCCAGGATACGCCGATAGGCCAGGCTGTAACCAGCCAGGCGGTGACGATGGTTTGCCCCACTGAAGTTGGGGGGCCGGCCGAGGTTTCGGTTTCGATAGCGACTAAACCACTGATATGTTTGGCTGATAAGAGGATTAATTTGCCGGTGAAAATCAATATAAGGAACTGGCCGGTGGATAAGGGTGGGGCCATAAAGGTTTATAAACAAGAATCGGGCTCTTCGGAGTGGAGCTTGGTGCGCACTTTTGGCAAAACCGACACGGAAGTAAAAAATTCTAGAGGCAAGCTGATTTTCAAACGGGTTAGGGCGGTGGTGAAAAATGAAAAAATAACCGGCGGTGATTTTGTTTTTTACTACCGATCAAGTTTAAATAAGGTTGGCGGCAAGAGATTGAAGTTTAAGGCTGAGTATAAGGTGAGGGTCGACGGTCAATTGCAGGAGGAGCCGGCAGGCCAAGCCGCAACTGAGCAAGCGGTGGCGATGGCTTGTAGGGCGCCCCAAGAACATAGTCAAGCGAGGCTATCGATGGAGTTGGTTGATAACCAAGTGGCAGTGAATGCTAATTTAAGGCTGGTTAACGAAATGACGGTTGACAGTATGGACCTAGTGTTTAATTACAGCCCAGGGCTTAGGGTGGATGCAAATGAGCCATTTGTGATAGATGATCAATTAGGGTCGGAGGCGACGATTAGCAAAAGAATAATTAATGGGGTCAGCCGCCAGGTGATTGTTAATATAACTGGTTTACATTTGGGCGAGTCAGGCAATTATAGAATTGGCGTTTTGAAGGTTCAAAGGGATGATGGGGCTGGAGCGCAGGCTGTCAGCCAACCTAGGGTTTGGTTAGCCTATACAGCTAACAGCACAGTAGATACAAATGTAAATGTAGCAGGTGATGATATTTTGGTAGGGGTGGGAAATGGCGTAGAGATACCGGTTGCTGGCGGAGAGGAACCAGCGGCGACGCCGACGGCGGCGGCTCCGACCGAAGGGCCGACTCCGACTCCGACTAATCCGCCGGATCAGCCAGAGGAAGGGGAGATATTCTTGAACATACAGATGCCGGTTAAAACCTTACACGCGATAGAAGCTGTTGCTAGTGGTGAGGCGGATTATAGGAAGTTGCCGATGATGTTGTTTGTAGTGAGCGGGGACGAAATGAAGCCGGTGTGGTGGAGAAATAGTGTACAGTTGCTCCCGATGAAAGAGCCGATTGTTTGGATGACGTATGATTATCAAAATGCTAAGATGACAGCAGATTGGGTTGCCTCTGTAACAAAGTCAGAGTTAGAAGGTGCGGATGCGTTGATTGTTAAACCGGCCGGCTTTTTGGCAAAAAGATTAGTGGTGGCTGATGGGGATGTGGATATTACTTGCCAGGCGAGTGAGAATAGATGTGTGGTTGAGGTGAATGACTCGGCCCGGTTGTATGGCGGCGATATGATTGCCGGCGGCAGTAATCGGGCGGTGTCGGGCAATGTCCCGGTGGAGGATGATTTGATGAGAGCTTATAAGAGCTTGTTGGAGTGGGACAGTCATATCAATGCTCCCACAGAAAATGCTAAGAAGTATTTACGCGGCATATTGTCTTGGTTTGGTGATGATGTTATCAACAGCTTTGACACGGGGCTTTACCCGACTGTTTTAGGCGATTCAAGTTTTTACATAAACTGGTTTGAGGGGAAGGATAATGGCAAGTATAAGTCAGTGCCGGAGATGTTTCCTGATGAGGATTTAACAAAGTTTATGTGGTCGAAATGGTTTAACCTGCTTGATCAAGACGGCAACCGGTATTTGAATGCATTGGATTGGAGCATTGTCCAAGCATCGTATACCCAGACAGAGACAGGCGGAGACTTATCTAGTGAATTAAATGGAGGTCAGTAAAATGGAAGATAGACATCAATATACTAAATGGGTTTTACTTTTGTTGGGAGTTTGGCTTTTGGTGCTGGGCGGTTTCGGAGTTTGGTATTTTTGGATGAGTCAGGGTGGGACGTCTTATACCAAGGAAATTATCAAAAAGCCCAGTGTGGTGGTGGATAAAAAAACAGCACCGGCGGTTAAGGCAACACCAACTGAAGTTGAAAGACAAGTGGTGATTGGATTGCAGCGGGTGACTAGGGATTTGAAGGTGGGGCAGAGGGCTAAAGTAAAGGTGGTGGCACTGAGCACTCCTGGGGCGTTGATGGCAGGGGATTTTGTTTTTGATTATGATCCTAAGGTTTTAAAATTTGTGCGGATAGGTGATAAAGCGTTTAAGGATGTGTTGTTGGTTAGAGACGATAAAAAGGGCGAGGTGCTGGTGTCTTTAAAGGATGATAATGGGGTGGCGGTTAAGCCTCAAGACAGTTTGGTAACGGTTGAGTTTAAGGTGCTTAAAAAAGGCCCAGCTGAGGTGAGTTTAAGGTTTGATGGGGTTGGTAAAACCAGAGATACCAATATCATAATTGAGAGCATGCCGGGTGAGGATGCTTTGGCGAATGTTGATCCGGCGGTTGTTAGTTGGTAGTGGAAAAGCAGAAAGTTCGTAAAGATAAGATAAAAATGTCAAATGTTAGATGTCAAATCTCAAAACTACTCGCCTCGCTTCGCGAGGCGAAGCGGGCCCGTCTCGCGTTGACAAGCTCCGCAAGTGAAAAAATTCCAAACCTCACCACGTACCAGCCTCCGATCTTGCGTCGGAGACGGTACAGGATTGCTCAGCATTTGCAATACCGGGCAAAAACTACCTAGGGAAATGGTTTTTTAAGTGGGTGCCTATACAGGGATGGAGATGGGGGTGTTTATGTATAATGAGTATTATGATTGATTTGAAGGCTGTTTTAGGCAGGAGCAGTATGGTTAATGAGATCCGGCGGTTTTTTGCAGATCAAGGTTTTACAGAGGTGCAAACGCCGATTTTAAGTCCGTTTTTGATACCCGAATCCTATCTTGATTTTATGGAAACAGAGTTGATTTTGCCTGAAGGGGAAAGAAAGAGATTATTTTTGACTCCGTCGCCGGAGTTGTGGTTGAAGCGGTTGTTGGCGGCCGGCATGGGTGATGTGTTTGAAGTGAGGTCATGTTTTAGGAATGGCGATTTTGGTTTAATGCATAGGCCGGAGTTTTTACTGCTGGAGTGGTACAGGGTAGGGGCAGATATTTTTAGAACAATGGAGGATACACAGAGTTTGATCAAGACGGTAATTGGAGCAAAAAAGATCAAATTTGGGGATGATGAAGTTGATTTGACCGGTGAATTTGAAAAGTTGAGCATGCTGGAGGCGTTTGAAAGGTATTTAGGAGTTGGTGAAGAGGTCTTTTTTAACAAGGAGAAGCTAGTTAGAGTGGGTCGTGAAAAGGGCGTGGCGGTTGAGAGCAAATGGAGGTGGGAGGAAGTGTTTAATTTGATATATGTGTCGGAAGTGGAGCCGAAGTTAGGTTTTGGCACGCCGGTATTTATTTACAATTTTCCAGTTGAGTTTGCTCCATTAGCCAAGCCGAGTAAAAAAGATGATCGATTCAAGGAAAGATTTGAGCTGTTCATTAACGGGGTTGAGATTTGTGATGGTTATTCTGAATTGGATGATCCAAGGATACAAAGATTAGAGTTTGAGAAAGAAATAAAAAAGATGCGGGAACAGGGCAAGGAAGTGCCAAGGGTTGATTGGGGTTTTATCGAAGCTTTAGAGAAAGGATTGCCGGAATGCAGCGGAGTAGCGTTGGGTGTGGATAGGTTGTTAATGATAAAGATGAATAAAAAAGATATAGGAAAAGTAGGATTGTTAGTTAAAAGTTAAAAGTGAAAAGTCCAAGGTACAGGTAAGAAGTAATAAGTGATAGGTAATAAGATTAAGAAAATGTCAAAACTTAAATGTCAAATCTCAAATCTGCATCTTAAATGTTAAATCTACTCGCCTCGCTTCGCGAGGCGAAGCGGGTAAGCACTAAATACTAAATCATAAACTCTAAACAAACTACTAGAGGGAGTGGGGGGGCACGGCCCAAGAAGCACTTAAGGGAGTGGAAGAAGTTGGCACAGTCCAAAAGAGCCCCGGGAATTAAAGTTTCAGGTGCAGTTTAAGCCCGCTCCTGGAGTAAAGAAGATGGAGAGTGTGTAATGAGAGGAAGGGTGTTGTGGTTTGTGTTAAAATTAAGATTGAGTTAGAGTGTTAAAAGTTTTTTTAAGTAGTACCTTGACAATTTGTTTTATCACTTAAGATAGTGGTAGGAGGCGATTTTTTTGAGTCTTGTACAAATAAAAATCCTTACAGCTTATGCTGTAAGGTGCTAAGATTTAACTCTTTTTTTGAGAGTTTGATCCTGGCTCAGGATGAACGCTGGCGGCGTGCCTTAGGTATGCAAGTCGAGCGTCTTTGCAGAGAGCTTGCTCTTTGCAAGGTAGCGGCAGACGGGTGAGTAACGCGTAGGAACCTACCCCTTGGTGGGGGATAGCCCCGAGAAATCGGGGGTAATCCCGACATAAGCTCGCCCTTTGGGCGAGGAAAGGGCTTTGCGGCCCGCCGAGGGAGGGGCCTGCGTCCTATCAGCTTGTTGGTGAGGTAACGGCTCACCAAGGCGATGACGG
>JAADGY010000062.1 GCA_013152165.1 bacterium | reverse complement strand
AAAAATTTATCCCCCGTCCCTTTATCCCCTCCATACCCTCTGCCTGCCCCTATAACTTCATTCCAATGAAGTTGGGGGGTCGCTTTGTCCCTACGTTGCCTTTTATCTTTACAAACTTTACGAACTTTTATCCCTCCCCAGTTTATTTCTTCATGTTATAATCTAAAAGTATTAAAAAGTGGTCCGGGTCAAATACCTCCGCCACAGATAAACAATTTGTTTTCTCAAAGTTCGAAAAGGTAGAAATCAACTTAATTCTATGGACAAAAAACAACAATACAAAGCCGAAGACATTCAAATCTTAGAAGGCCTCGAACCGGTTCGCAAACGCCCCGGCATGTACATCGGCTCAACCGATAAAAAGGGCATGCATCACATGCTTTTTGAGATCATCGACAACTCCGTCGATGAAGCCCTGGCCGGTTTTGCCAGAAATGTTTGGATCGAGATCTTCCCAGACAACAAAGCCTCTATCGAAGACGATGGCCGCGGCATCCCAGTCGGCATGCATCCTAAAGCCAAGGTCTCGGCTTTAGAAGTCACCATGACCAAACTCCATGCCGGCGGTAAATTCTCATCCAAAGCCTATAAAGTCTCCGGCGGTTTGCATGGAGTCGGCGCTTCCGTCGTTAATGCCTTATCCCAATTCATGCGGGTCGAGGTTAAACGGGACGGCAAGCTTTACTGGCAGGAATACAAACAGGGCAACCCCCTTGCCCCCATCGCCAACAAGCCCATCAAGCAATCCTCCCCGGAAAAACTTGACTGGCACGGCCTCAACTGGCCCCCCAAAACCGGCACCAAAACCATCTTCGTGCCCGACTCAAGCACCTTCAAAGATGCCGTCTGGGACAAATCGCTGATTATCAACACCCTGCGCGAAAGGGCTTTCCTTATCGGCGGCGTTTACTTCCACTTCTTTGATCACCGCGACCAAACTCAATACCACTTCTATTTTGATAGCGGCATTCGATCAATGATCAGCTACCTTACCGCCAACAAAAAGCCCCTGACTCCCATCATCTACTTCTCCAACAAAGACACCTCAAAAAACATGGAGATTGAAATCTCGCTTCAATACACCGAAAGCTTCGGCGAAAACATCCATTCCTTTGTTAACGTCATTAAAACCCAAGACGGCGGCGCTCATGTCATCGGCTTCAGGGCCGCCTTAAGCCGGGTGGTTTTAGACTATATTAAAAAGGCCAACATCAACTCCAACCATAAAAAAATCGAGATCGGCGGCGAAGACATCCGGGAAGGCTTAAACGCCGTTATCTTTTTAAAAATGCCGGCCGACAACCTTCAGTTTGAATCCCAAACCAAAACCAAGCTCAACAACCCGGAAGTCCAGCCCTTTGTCTATCAATCAACTAAAAAAGCTCTAGAAATATTCCTAGAAGAACATCCCAAAACCGCCCGGGCTATTTTGGAAAAAATCTTTTTAGCCGCCAGGGCCAGGGCCGCCGCCAAAGCCGCCCGGGAAGCCATCGTTAGAAAAGGCGCTCTGGAAGGCTTCACCTTGCCCGGCAAACTGGCCGACTGCCAATCAAAAAATCCCATCGAGTCAGAAATCTACATCGTCGAGGGCGACTCGGCCGGCGGTTCTGCCAAACAGGGCCGCGACCGCCGCTTCCAAGCCATTCTGCCTTTGGGCGGTAAAATCCTTAACACCGAACGGGCCTCGCTTGACAAAGTCATCAAATTTGAAGAGCTCAAAGACTTAACCATCGCCTTGGGCGCCGGCATCGGCGAAACCCTTAACCTTGATAAGCTCCGATATCACCGAACCATCATTATGACCGATGCTGATGTTGACGGCGCTCACATCACCACTCTGCTTCTTACCTTTTTCTTCCGCTACTTTAGACCTTTGATTACAGCCGGCTACCTTTACATCGCCATCCCGCCTTTGTACAAGCTAACCCACGGCAAAAAACAAATCTACCTTTACTCAGAAGAAGAAAAAGACAAATACATCAAACAACTAAAAAGCCAAGGCGCCAATATTGACAAAATTCATATTCAACGCTACAAAGGTTTAGGCGAAATGAACCCTCATCAACTTTGGGAAACCACCATGAATCCTGAAAATCGACTGCTCAAAAGAGTTTCCATAGAAGACGCCGACCAAGCCGATAAGGTCTTCAGCATGTTGATGGGCGAACAGGTCCCGCCCCGCAAACGTTTTATCCAAACCCACGCCAAATTCGCCAACATCGACATTTAGCGCTTAAAATTAAATTTATAAAATTCATAAAGTTAAAAAGGAGGGAGCATGTTAAAAGATTTACCTGCCGGCAAAAACCCGCCGGATCAAATTAATGTCGTCATCGAAATCCCAGCCGGGTCAAGCATCAAATATGAAGTTGATGAAGACAGCGGTGCTATTTTTGTCGATCGCTTTTTATACACCGCTATGAACTATCCCTTTAACTACGGCTTCGTCCCCTCAACCGCCGCCGAGGACAAGGACCCGGTTGATGTTTTGGTCTTATCTTCTCATCCAGTGGCTCCAGGCAGTGTTTTTAAAGCCCAACCAATCGGTATGTTGGAAATGGAAGACGAAGAAGGCATCGACACTAAAATCGTAGCCGTCCCGGTTGCCAAGGTCGATCCCATCTTCGGCGCCTACACTACTATTGACCAACTGCCCCAACTTTACAAGGATCAAATCAAACACTTCTTCGAACATTACAAAGACCTAGAGCCTGGCAAATGGGTCAAGGTGACCGGCTGGCAATCCGCTGATAAAGCCAAGCAGTCCATCACCCAAGCCATTGAGCGCTTTAACAACAAAACCTAAATTATGGCCAATTCGAAAAAAACCGCTCCCACTCCAATAGGCAAAGTCATTCCTCGGGAAATCACCCAGGAAATGAAGCAGGCCTACCTTGATTACGCTATGAGCGTCATCGTCGCTCGGGCCCTGCCGGATGTTCGGGATGGACTTAAACCAGTCCACCGCCGCATTCTTTACGCCATGAAAGAGCTGGGGTTATCCTATAAATCCTCATACAAAAAATCAGCCCGTATCGTCGGTGAGGTTTTGGGTAAATACCACCCCCACGGCGACCAATCGGTTTATATGGCCTTAGTTCGAATGGCCCAAGATTTTTCCATGCGCTATCCCCTGGTCGACGGCCAAGGCAACTTTGGCTCAATCGACGGCGACTCGCCGGCCGCCATGCGTTACACCGAAGCTCGGCTGGCCAAAATCGCTGAAGAAATGCTGGCCGACATCGACAAGGACACCGTTGACTTCGTCGACAACTTCGACGCTTCCTACAAAGAGCCAACCGTCCTGCCGGCCAAAACCCCCAACCTCCTGCTTAACGGCTCAGAAGGAATCGCTGTCGGCATGGCCACCAAAATCCCGCCCCACAACCTAACCGAGGTGGTTGATGCCCTTATCCACATCATCACCAAGGCCGTTGTCACTACCCAGCCCGACTACCCCCACCAACCGCCTGAAGACCTTAAGGGCTATCTAGAGGACATCTCTGAACACGCCCGGGTTGATTACCGCTTCTTTTTAAACCGCCGCATCAGTGCCGAGGTCTTTTTAGACGAGCTTTTGGAGTTTATCAAAGGCCCCGATTTCCCCACCGGCGCCCACATCTTTGACCAAGAACAAATCCGCTTGGCTTACTCCACCGGCCGGGGCCAAATCCCGATTCGATCCCAAACCGTTATCGAGACCGCCTCCAACCGGCCAAAAATCATCATCACTGAAATCCCTTATCAAGTCAACAAAGCCTCGACCATCAGCAAAATTGCTCATTTAGTTAGAAGCAAGGCTATCGACGGCATCAGCGAAATCCGCGACGAATCCGACCGCCAGGGCCTGCGGATCGTCATCGAATGCCGCAAAAACTCCCGCCCTAAAGTCATCCTTAACCAGCTTTTCAAACATACCCAGCTTCAAACATCCTTCCCGGTCAACCTGGTCGCCCTGGTCCACGGCATCCCCCAAACCCTAACCTTAAAGGAAATCCTGCTTCACTTTCTAAACCACCGCCTCCACATCGTCACCCGCCGCCAAGTTTTCCTGCTTAACCAAAACAAATCCAGAGCCCACATCTTGGCCGGCCTTAAAAAAGCCCTAGACCACTTGGATGAAGTCATTAAAACTATAAGATCGTCAAAAGACGCTGACCTGGCCAAAACCAACTTGATGACTAAATTTGGCTTCTCGGCCACCCAAGCCCAGGCCATCCTTGACATGCAGCTTCGCCGCTTGGCCGCTTTGGAGCGCCAAAAAATCGAGGACGAATACAACCAAGTCATGTCTACCATCAAAGCCCTAACTCTTGATCTTATTCAACCCGAACATCTAACCAAAATCATCAAGCAGGAGCTGGCTGAAATCAAAAAAGCCTACGGCGACCCCCGCCGCACCAAGGTCCATCCCCAAAGCCTTAAAAACTTCTCTGAAGAAGACCTTGTCCCCTCTGAAGACAACGTCATTTTAATGACCAAGGACGGCTATATTAAACGCCTGCCTTTCGGCACCTACCGCATTCAGCGCCGGGGAGGCAAGGGCACCAGCGGCCTAAAGAAAAAGCAAGAAGACGAAGTTGCCTTTATCTTTATCGCCAACACTCATGATAAAATCCTTTTCTTCACCGACAAAGGCCGAGTTTTTGCCCTCAAATGCTGGGAGATTCCGGAAACATCCCGCCAGGCCAAAGGCACCGCCGTCATCAATCTAATCAACATCTATCCCGACGAAAAAGTCAAAGCCGTCTTGTCTATTAAAAAGACTCATTCAAAGGACCACATCGCCCTAATCACCAAAAAAGGCATCATCAAAAAAACCGCCCTTGATAAATTCCGCAACATCCGATCAAACGGCATCATCGCTATCAGGCTTGATTCTGATGATGAACTTATCGACGCTCAACTGACCTCGGGCCAGGACCATGTCATGGTTATCTCGGCCAAAGGCAAGGGCATCAGATTTGATGAGGCCCAGGTGAAATCAACCGGCCGGGCCAGCCGCGGCGTCAAGGCTATCCATCTTAAACCAGGCGACTACGTTGTCAGTTTCGAAGTTCTCCCGCCTGAACACCCCAAACCGGCCGACAAGCGCAAAAAAAGCTTCCGCGATTTATTAGTCATCTCCAAAAGCGGCATCGGCAAACGAACCCCTTTAAAATACTTCCATGTTCAAAAACGCGGCGGCATCGGTATTAAAGTCATGAAAACCACTCCCAAAACCGGCCACATCGCCGACACTCGCATCGTCACCCAAAACGACCAATACCTAATGATTACCTCCAAAAAAGGCCAAATCATCAAACTGCCCATTAAAAACATTCCCCAGCTAACTCGCGACACTCAAGGCGTTATCCTTATGCGCTTTTCTGAAAAATCAGACCAAGTCGCCGACATCGCCATCATCAAAAAGGAAGAAGAAGAGCCAAACAATAAACCGCCGGCCAAATCCTCCAAAAAGCATTAAATCTGCCAAAACTATGTTGTTTCTAGCTTCCCAGTCCCAACGCCGCCGCCAAATCCTATCTTGGCTTGATATTCCATTTCAAACTTTCACCCCAACCTTTGACGAAGCTTCATACAAAAAAACTTACGCCGCCAAGCTTGGCCCCGAAGAACTCTCAGCCGATCTGGCCTATCAAAAAGCCAAATCCGCCAGCTTACAACTGCAACAAGGCGTAATCCTAGCCGCCGACACCGAAGTCTATTTAGACAATCAAAGTTTAGGCAAGCCAAAAAACCTCCAAGAAGCCCGCCAAATGTTATCCAAACTGTCAAACCGCGAACACCTAGTCATAACCGCCGTATGCGTCATGCAGGCGGAAAGCCTGGACCACCGCATCGAAATCGAAAAATCCGTCGTCGAGTTTTTGCCGTTAACCGATCAAGTCATTAAAACCTACCTCAAAAAAACCGGGCCAACCGTTTTAGACAGAGCCGGCGCTTACGGCATCCAAGACAAAAACAGCCGAATGCTCATCGCCAACTTCCACGGCTCTCTTTCCGGCATCATCGGCCTGCCTTTGCAAAAAACCGTTGACCTGCTTGAAGAATACGGCTTTATCGTCGAAAAAGACATCAAAAAACTAGCCATCGACAAACTCGGCCAACCAGACTAGTCTTTCTAACTACTTTAAAACCTTATCATAAACATAACATATTACCCATAAAACAAAAGAATATTTCCTCTCACTCCCCGTCTGGTCTCGTTGAAAAAATTCCCTTTTTATGATAATATAGGTCATAAATATTTTTATTTAT
>JAADGY010000047.1 GCA_013152165.1 bacterium | reverse complement strand
TATTAGTTATTTCTGCGTTCCGGGAACGGTCATTAGGGTAGTGCCCCTCCTCCTGATTCCCTTTCCCCAAATCATTTAAAATTTAGATTTTAAAATTGAATAAAAATTTCAAATTTCAAATTAAAAATTCATCTTTCATCCCCTTATCCCTTCTATCCTCTCTGTCCCTTCCGTCCCTTTTGTCCCTCTTATCTTTATGAACTTTTAACTTTATAAACTTTCTAACTCATATCAACTTTTAACTTTGAACTTTGAACTTTGAACTTATATAATGTACCCATGATCGCCGCACTAACAGGTCAGGTTGAAAGACTGACTCCATCCATCATCATCCTCTGGGTTAACGGGGTCGGCTATCAAGTCTTTATCCCGGCCAACCTTAACCCATCTCCTTCTCAAACAATTACCCTCTACACTCACACTCACGTCAAGGAAGACTCAATCTCCCTTTACGGCTTCGACACCAAAGAAAAACTTTTCCTGTTCACCTCATTTATCCAAATATCCGGCATCGGTCCAAAACTAGCCCTAGCCATCCTGGAAAACAACAAACCGGCCGTCATCAAACAAGCCATCCAAAGAAACGATGTCTCCTTTTTCACCCGGGTACCCGGTATTGGCAAAAAGGGCGCCCAAAAAATTATTCTCGAGCTCTCCTCTACCCTCTCGCCGGATATTCCCTTAAGTCTCAAAACTACTCATCAGCCGCTTGTCCAAGCCCTTAAAACCCTTGGCTACAAAACCCCCGAAATATATCCTGTTATCTCACAACTTGATCTTGACAACCTTTCCTTAGAAGAACAGCTCAAACAAGCCCTTAAAGTTCTAGCTCAAAAATAACATGCTCTCCACCAATCACAACCACCAACTCCCGCCAGCCGATCCAATCATCGATACCGAATCACTTGACTCGGCCGCCGACATTTCCTTAAGGCCCCAAACTCTGCAGGAATTCATCGGCCAAGACAACCTTAAGCAAGCCTTGAAAATCCAAATCCAAGCCAGCCTCCAGCGCCAAGAAACCCTTGAGCACGTCCTTCTTTACGGCCCGCCAGGCTTGGGCAAAACCACTCTGGCCCACATCATCGCCAAGGAGCTAAACGTCAATATCAAAATTACCTCGGGCCCAGCCATCGAAAGAGCCGGCGATCTAGCCGCCATTCTCTCCTCGCTTGAAAACAACGACATCCTTTTTATCGATGAAATTCACCGCTTAAACAAAAACATCGAAGAAGTCCTTTACCCTGCCATGGAAGATTTTGTTCTTGATATCATCTTGGGCAAGGGCCCATCGGCTCAAACCGTCCGCCTTACTCTCCCGCCTTTCACCATCATCGGAGCCACTACCAGAGTCGGCCTTTTATCCTCCCCCTTGCGCGACCGATTCGGCTCCATTCTTAGGCTGGAATTTTACAACAAAAGCCAACTGGCCCAAATCATCAAACGAGCCGCCCAAGTCATCAACGTCAACATCGACCCCAAATCCATTAAACAACTGGCTAAGCGCTCTCGCGGCACTCCCCGTATCGCCAACCGGCTTCTTAAACGAGTCCGCGACTTTGCTCAAGTCCACAACAAGGGCATAATCATTCCCGCCATTCTTGACCAAGCTTTGGATATGCTCAAAATCGACGAAGTCGGCCTAACCCACGTCGATCGCCAACTGCTTGGCGTCATCATCGAAAAACATCAAGGCGGCCCGGTCGGGCTTGACACCTTGGCCACCAGCATTTCCGAAGACAAAAAAACCATCGAGGATTTTTATGAACCCTACCTAATCCAGCTTGGCTTTCTAAAAAGAACCAGGCAGGGTAGGGTGGCCACCAAACTGGCCTACAAACACCTAGGCTACGCCCTGCCAGCCGACAAAAACGCCGCCCAACAATCCCTTCTTTAACCCTACTGCCAACCAACACCTTTTAAATCTGCCCTTAAAACCTTATACTATATCTAACCACATGATAATCAAAAACCTATATCGGAAAATTAATCTTTTCATAACCTGGTTTTTCCTTGCTTTTGTCCTTACCTTCGCCGTTTCATTTCTTTTTATCAAAACCTATACCACCAGCCACCAAACCACCGCCGATTTTTTCAATCAAAAAACCGCCTCCCATTATCTTCTTTACTCTCAATTTACCTCCGTCCCCAAATTCAAAGTCAACTACCAAACCTCGGTTAAGCTCAAAGACGCCCGGGTTTTAATCCTAGAACGCTACCTTAATAAATACAACTCTCCCATGAAACAGCAAGCTCCCCAACTAGCCTATAAATTCGTCGAGGTCGCCGACAAATATCAACTGCCCTTTACTCTTTTGCCGGCCATCGCCCAATGCGAATCAAACCTGGGCAAATACACCCCGCCCAACTGCTACAATGCTTGGGGCTATGGCATCCACTCCCGCGGCACCTTGTGTTTTGATTCATGGGAAGAAGGCATCGAACGCGTCGCTCGTGGTTTAAGTCAAGATTACTTGCAGGAAGGCCGAGTCAACCCTGAAAACATCATGGCCAAATATACACCCTTATCAAACGGCTCTTGGGCTCGCTGCGTTAGATTTTTTACTAAAGAACTAGAAGCCGGCGTCAACCAAGTTGTTCACTAATTCTTAACTCGCTTTGGTTTCTTGAGCTTTTGGCTCCTCCGCTTCCGCCTTATCAGGGACTTGATCTTGATCGCCCGCTCCCTCAACCCCATTGGCCGCTCCCTCGCCCTCTAACCTGACTTCAGACAAAAGCACTCCCTCGCAAACTAAACCTCTTTTGTCAAACTCGCTCCACAGCACTCCCCTTAACCTCTCCTCTACCTCCGTTCTATTGTTGATCAAATCATCATAACTCAACTCGGATATAACCGCCCTAATCCGGCTCCTTGAAATCGGCCGTACAATCTTTGACACAAAATCATCCCCAATATTCTCCCAGATCTCATTGGCCCTAGTTTTATCTATCTTAAACAAAATCGAAGCCTCGATCATCACCGATTTGCCGTCTTTTGTCACCCCTCGAATCGGCTTATCGCCCAAACTTTCCGGATTTTTCTCGAAATCAAACCCGTCACGAATGGTATACTCCAAAACCCGGGCATTAAACAACTTGGCTATCTGCCAAAAAGGAATCTTTAGATGCAGACCCGGACCCCAAGTTTTAGGCAGAACTCCCCGGCCCCGATCATAAATACAAGCCACATGCCCCGGCGGCACCGAAATAAAAAAGCCGCCGACCACTTCATCCACTAAAAACGATACTATCAATTTATCAAAATCAGCCATTTTTTTCCTCCTTTTTATCATTTTCCCCCTGAGGCTGATCTTTTGCTTGGACCTCAGCCTCAGCTGGTTTTAACTTCTCCTTAATTTTATGATACAAGTAAAGTACCCGCTTGACAATTATAAGCCCGATCGTAAAACTAAGCGTCGTAATCACAAATAACTTTTTACCGGCCGGCATCCGGCCAAAAAAGATAAAAGCAATCACCGGCAAGGCAAACAAGGTAGTCAGGTCGCTTTTGGTCACCGGCCAAGGCTGGCTCCACAAGCTCAAAAGCTCCACTACGAAAATAATCAATGAGTTTAACAAATTTAACTGAAGGTTCGGGTGGTCCAAATTAATCCCCATAAAATAGGTGTTAATTTCGGCCGGATGCGAAAGCAAAGGATAAACCAGGTCCGCGTCTTGGCCGGTTACTCCAGTTGTAAAAAACTTAAACAAGAAAAGGGCGATGCCAATCTGCAAAACCAGGTTGAAAAACTCGAAAAAGACCAATCTTTTATTCTTCCATAGTATTGATTTCTTAAACTCTTTAATCTTTCCGGGGTTATCCTTATAAAGGGTTTCAAACTCAGCCACTTTTTTAGCTATCTCCCGCTTTTCCTGTTCCGAATAATCGCTTTTCCAAGACAACGGTAAAATCACAAACCTAAATATCAATGTAAACAAGATTACTACCGTTCCTATGCTAATCCCTGGGTATATAAAATTCAGCGCCGAATATAAAAAAATTAAAAAATTAAAAAGCGGCTGATAAAACCAATGAAGTAAAAAACTATAAATCATCTTTCCTATTATACTGTAAACCCACCAAGTTAGATAAAAACACTTTAAAAATCACTCCAGAAATAGTTTTTGGATTTAAACACTTCCCGGAAGTCTCCTCTGTAGACTTCCGGGAAGTGTTTTTTAACCAGGGATAAATTTTAGGTTGGCTGCTCCTCCCTTCCACTTCCAAGGTGTGATTTATTCACTCCTTGGAAGTGGTTTGGGAAGTAGTTTCTAGGTTTTGTTTGAAATTTGGTGCTTGTGATTCGCCCGCCTTAAACTCGCGTTGCTCGTCGACGCGAGGCGGGCAGTTTTGAGATTTGACATTTAAGTTTTGACATTTTATTGTCCATTCCCCATTTATAGTTTATAATACCCTCATGCCTAAAACTAAAAAAACCAAAAAAACGGCCGGCGCAACCCCAACTACCCCCAAAATCACAGCCCAAATCAAAAACCAACAAAACTCCGAAGTCGAACTTGACATCACCATTCCCCAGCAACTAATCGACCAGGTCTATCAAGACACACTGGCCAAACTAGCCAAACAAACCGAAATCAAAGGCTTCAGAAAAGGCTCAGCCCCAACCAAACTGGTCGAGGAAAAACTGGGCAAAGACTTCATTCTTCGCAAGGCCTCTGAATCAATTCTGACCATCGCTTATCTCCAAGCCATCCAACAAACCAAAATCACCCCTATCACCGACCCCAAACTCACCAAAGCAGTCACTCCCCCACAAGGCAGCTGGCAGCTCACCTTTATTATTCCGGTTCTGCCTGAAATCGACCTGCCCAAAGACTACCTTTATCAAATCGCCAAAAAAGTCAAAAACCAAACCAAAATCATCACTCCTGACGATGCCAAAAAAGACAACACCAAAAAGGATCCTCAGCTTGAAGCCAACAAAAAATTGTCAGACATTTTTTCAACCTTGCTTGAAATCAGCAAAGTTAAAATCTCCGCCACTCTTATCGAAAGCGAAACCAACCGCCGGATGGCTTCTATCTTTGACCAACTCCAAAAAATGAACATGACCGTCCAGGACTACACCAAATCCAAAGGCATCACCCCTGAACAACTCCGCGACCAAATCAGCCGGCAAATAACCGAGGAGTTAAGTTTGGATTTTTTATTGGCTGAAATCTCTAAGCGCGAAAACATCACCGTTCCAGACCAAGAAGTTGAAAAAATCCTGTCAACCCACGCCCACGACAAAGACCATCCGCCTTCCCAGCAGGAAAAAACCTACGTTAAATCTCTGCTCCAAAAACAAAAAGTTGTCACCTTCCTTCTTGAACAAGTCGACAAACAAAACGTCATAGTTACCCCTTAAATAAAATTGACAACCTGCCACTTTTCATCTTTTCCTTTCCGGCTCATGATATACTATAGGAAATGAAAAAAGGAAAGGCTAACACATCTCAACCAGTCGCCCAGCCAACCGACAACAGAGGTGAAGCTCAACCCTCCGACTTTTTAAACTCTTTTGTCAACCCCAAACAAAACCCTATCTCGCCGCAAGCTTCACTTGACAGCCTGGCTTACCCCTTCGAGGCTTCCCCTGAATACAAACTTCGCCAACAAAAACTTCGCTATGAACAACAACAAATCCAAGAAAAAGTCATCTTTGACCGGCGCCAGCAGGAAATCGCCAAGAAAATAGCCGAAATCCGCCAGGAGCTTGTCAAACTTGCCAAAGAAATCGGCCAAGAAGCCAAACACATCGAAAGGACTCTGCTTAAAAACATCCCAGAGCCATCCGATTATCAATTAAGCTTTTTGGACAAAATCAAAAAAATCCTTATCCTTTTGCGCAAAAAAATCAGCCAAAGCCGAACCTGGTTGGATGAATGGCAGGAAAGATCCAAAAAAAGACGCTACTATTGGTATCATTTCAAAAAATCCGGCACTAAATTTTGGCTGTCCGGCGAACGCTCTATCGCCACCCAAACAGGATAACAACAACTTTAGACAATTGATACCCCCGGCCACACTTCCCTGAAAATCTATGCTAAAATAACTCTGTAATTTCGGAGCCGTAGCTCAGCTGGCTAGAGCGTTTCGTTGACATCGAAAAGGTCGCAGGTTCAAGTCCTGCCGGCTCCACCATTTGCTAGACTTTTAAAATTAAACTTCACGGCCCCGTCGTCTAGCGGCCTAGGACATCAGGTTTTCATCCTGAAGATCGCGGGTTCGAATCCCGCCGGGGTCACAAAGTTAGTTAAAAGTTCAACCCGGCACCAGAGCACCCCATACCAGAGCAAAGCACGGTATGGGGTAAAAAGCATAAGTGCTGGGTTGCCCCGAACTGTACTCTGTTCTGGTTCGGGGCAAAGTGAAAAGTTTAAAGTTTTTGCAGATCAAATAATTAACCCTGAAGATTTAAATGCTGGTTTTGATTTTCAACTATAAGTGGTTTCCG
>JAADGY010000056.1:4659-11203 GCA_013152165.1 bacterium | reverse complement strand
TTGGGGAATGGGTGGGGATCTGAAGACATCTGAGCGGGTGGGAGCGGGGTCTGTTGACAAAATTTAGCACTCGATGTAAGATTTTGCTAGTAATAGGAAGCAGGAAGAAAGGGGGTTTTATGCCTTTAACCGATCGGCAGATACAAATATTAAAATATATTATTGAAGAATTTATTACTACGGCCAGACCGGTCGGCTCCCAAGTTTTAGAGGACAAATATCACGTTGGGGTGTCGCCGGCGACGATTAGGAATGAAATGGCTTCTTTGACCCAGGAGAATTTATTGTTTCAG
Source organism: bacterium (assembly GCA_013152165.1). Lineage (GTDB taxonomy): Bacteria > Patescibacteriota > Microgenomatia > JAADGY01 > JAADGY01 > JAADGY01. The sequence continues at coordinate 10,910 of JAADGY010000056.1, read as the reverse complement.
CCCCATACTTCTGCCGGCCGGGTGCCGACAACCCAAGCGATGAGGTTTTATGTTAGAAACTTAATTAGGCCGGAGGAAGGCGATGTGTCGGCTCAAGAAGAGGTAAGCTTTAAGGCAAGGCTATACCCCAAGCGGCACAACCTAGAGGATATATTAGAAGAAACGGTTGGGATGCTGGCCGAGAGTTTGCAGAGTGTGGCGGTGGCCAGCAGTGATGAGGATGAAGCGGAGTATGCTGGTTTAAGTTATTTGTTGGATTATCCTGAATTTTTAGAGATTAATTTGACCAGACAAGTGTTGGCCTTATTAGATGAAGAAAAGAGGTTGTGGGAGATATTTAATTTAAGAAAAGATGGCGAGGAGGTAGTGACTTTAATAGGGGAGGAGTTGGGGCAGGAGAATCTATATGGATGCGGGTTGGTTTATGCGCCGCTGGATATTGGACCGCATATTAGTTTTATAGGAATACTTGGTCCCTACAGGATGGATTATAAAAAGATAATTGCAAGGCTAAAGCTGATAAGAAGACTTATAGTCGAGATGATTAAGGAAAGCTAAGCAGGAGGTTTTTATGCAGGATAAGAAAAAACAACTGAAGAAAGCAAAAATTGGCGTCGATGTAGAAAAGATTGAGAGTGAGTTGAAAGAGGTAACTTACAGGTTAGCCAGAGCTTTGGCTGATTATCAGAATTTAGAGAAAAGGATGGGGGACGAGGTTAGAAGGGAAGTGAATAGGGTGAAAGAAGTGATAATGAAAGAAGTGTTGGATGTTTATGAAGCGGTAGAAAAATTGTGGGAGCATAAGAGGGAGGATTCAGAAATTAGGGCGGTCAAAGGCAAGTTTGATGAATTATTAAGGCGGATGGGAGTCAAGGAAGTCGAGGTTAAAGAGGGTGATCGGTTTAATCCTGATGTGGCGGAGTGTGTCGGTGTAGTGGAGGGGGAGGAAGGTAAAATTGTAGAGGTGATCAGAAAAGGATATCTTTTATCTGATAAACTAATTAGGCCGGTTTTGGTCAGAGTGGGCAGAAAAAAAGATACAAAGTTTAAACAAAAGGAGGTTGACAATGGGTAGAATAATCGGCATTGATTTAGGAACGACAAATTCATGTGTAGCGGTGATGGAAGGCGGAAAGGCAAAGGTGATTCTTTCCAGTGAAGGACGAAATGTAGTTCCGTCGGTAGTTGACATGGTTGACGGCAAGGTGGGCGATGTAGCTAAAAGGCAGTTGGTATTAAAACCTGAACAAACAATTTATTCGATAAAGAGATTGATGGGGCGAAGATATTCTGATCCAGAGGTAAAAAAGATTAAAGCCAAGGTTGGATATAAAGTGGTGGAGGGCAAGGGCGGATTAGCTTGCGTTGAGGTTGACGGCAAAGTCTACACACCCCAGGAAGTGTCGGCTAGGATTCTGATGAAGTTAAAAAAGGACGCCGAGGAGCATTTAGGTGAGAAGGTAGAGGAGGCGGTTATCACGGTGCCGGCCTATTTTGACGATGCCCAAAGGCAGGCGACTAAGGAAGCGGGCAAGATCGCCGGTTTGAAGGTGCGGCGAATTTTAAACGAGCCGACGGCGGCTTCGTTGGCCTATGGGTTGGATAAAGGCAAGCCCCACACCATCGCGGTCTATGATTTAGGAGGCGGGACGTTTGATATCTCGATTTTAGAGTTGGGAGAAGGTGTGTTTGAGGTAAAAGCAACAAGCGGCGATACTTATTTGGGCGGTGATGACTTTGATGAGCAGATCATTAATTGGTTGGTTGAGGAGTTTAAAAAGGAGTTCGGGGTTGATTTAAGCCAGGATGCCCAGGCGATGCAGAGGTTGAAAGAGGCGGCCGAGAAGGCCAAGATCGAGTTGTCGTCGGCGATGGAAACCGAGATTAACCTGCCCTTTATTACTCAAGGTACGGCCGGACAGCCGCTTCATTTAGTTAAAAAGTTAAGCCGAGCTCAGTTGGAAAGTTTAGTCCAAGAGTTGATAGATAGAACGTTTAAGCCGGTCGAGCAAGCTTTAAAGGATGCCAAGATAACAGCTTCTGATGTTGATGAGGTAGTTTTGGTCGGCGGCATGACTAGGATGCCCAAGATTCAAGAAAAAGTAAAGGAGTTTTTTGGCAGAGAGCCCCATAAAGGAATCAACCCCGATGAAGTGGTGGCGGTGGGAGCGGCGATACAGGCTGGGATTTTAACCGGCGAGGTAAAGGATGTGGTGTTGCTGGACGTGACGCCGCTGACTTTGGGGATTGAAACATTGGGCGGAGTGATGACGCCGGTTATTGAAAGAAACACAACGATTCCAACAGAAAAAAGCCAGGTGTTTACAACGGCAGGGGATAACCAAACCCAGGTCGAGATTCATGTTTTGCAAGGAGAAAGGCCTTTGGCCAAAGACAATAAATCGTTGGGGCGGTTTATTTTAGACGGCATTCCGCCGGCGCCCAGAGGCGTGCCTCAAATCGAGGTGACGTTTGAGATAGATGCGGATGGGATTTTGAAGGTCTCAGCCAAAGACAAGGCGACCGGCAAAAGCCAGAACATTGTAATCCAGGGGGCGACAGGTTTAAGCGAGGAGGAGGTCAAAAGGATGCAGGCGGAGGCCGAAAAGCACGCCGAAGAAGACAAGAAAATCAAAGAAAAGGTTGAGGCCAGGAACAAACTGGATGGTTTGATTTTTGGGTTGGAAAAAACCTACAAAGATGTTAAGGATAAATTATCCGCAGAGATAAAAAAGGAGCTGGACGAGAAGCTTAATGAGGCTAAAAAAGTGCGGGATGATGAAAAAGCTGGAAAAGAAGAGTTGGATAAAGCATACGAGGCATTAAACGAGGTGGTGAGAAAGTATGCCCAGGAGCTGTATAAAACGGACCAGTCAAAAACCGGCAAGGCGGGTGCCGGTGACGACAAGAAGCAGGCTCCTGAAGCGGAGGTTATAGAAGAGAAAGATGAAGGCAAATAGTTTATGGCTTTTACAGAGGACCCCTACCAGGTGCTGGGGGTGGGGCGTGATGCCTCGTCGGCTGAGATAAAAAAGGCTTATCGAAGGCTGGCTTTAAAGTATCATCCGGACAAGAATAAATCGCCAGAGGCCAAAGAGATGTTCAAAAAAATCACGGCGGCTTATGAAATATTATCCGATCCCGAGAAACGAAAAAGATATGATGCCTTTGGGCATGCCGGCTCCGCTGGGGGGTTTGGCGACTTTGGAGCCGGCGGCTTTAATTTTGATTTTGACGTTGGCGACCCGTTTGAGATATTTGAGCAGTTTTTTGGGTTTAGGTCGCCGTTTGGGCAGACCAAAAGAGTGCCGAGAGCTTTTGCCAAAGTAAGCTTAAAAGAGGTTTTACAAGGAACGGAAAGAGAGATAGCGGTTGGCGGCAAGAGGCGCCGAGTTAGGATTCCGCCGGGAGTGGAGGACGGCATGCGGTTTAGGTTTGATGATTTTATGCTGGAGATAGAAGTGATGCCGGATAAACGATTTGTTAGAAGGGGAGCTGATGTTGTTCAGACGGTTAAATTGCCGTTGACGATGATGGTGCTGGGCGGTCAGATCGAGGTTGAGACATTGGAGGATAAAAAGGTGAAGATAAAGGTGCCGGCTGGGGCCAAGCCGGGCGGAATGGTGAGGCTAAGAGGCTATGGTTTGCCCTATTTAGATAGGCCCCAGGTAAGGGGTGATATGTATGTTGAGTTTCAGATTGATATGCCGGAAAAACTAAGTAGGAAGCAAAAGAAATTATTCGAGGAGCTAAGGAAGGAAGGAATATAGCCACCTGCGGTGAAAAAATCCAATTTTCAATGACCAATTTTCAATGAAATTCCAATTATCCAATTTTCAAACCTGACCCAAAAAACCCTGGGGGCTGCTAGAATAGTTAAAAGTTCAAAGTGCAAAGTTCAAAGTGACCCGCCTCGCGTTGACGCGAGTTTAAGACGGGCAGTTCAAAAAAATTATTTAAGATACGATTTATATTTAATCACTAAAGGATAACTCTTTCCCTTTCTTAAGTAAATCCTAATGTCCGGAGGGCTTCCCCCGGGGTTAAGGGTGTGGGCTTCTTTTAAGATTTAGGATCTTTTTGAAGAATTAGATCCGGGATCTGAAAGTAGGTAAGGGCATGGTTTAAACGAGAGTGAAAGGGAGAAAACACTTAAGAGTTAAAAGAAAGTGAGGGGTTTATTGGCTAGTGGGGGTGGCTTCTGGGGTTGTGGTTGGCGATTTGGTTGGTTTAGCTGTTGGGGTGTTTTTAGCTTTAGGAGCGGGGGTGGGAGTGGTTTTTTCGTCAGTTTCGCCCTTGACAACGGTTACGTAAGTGCCGGAGACCCAGCCCTTTTTGTCTTTTTCATACTCGATTTGATACCAGCCCTTTTGTTCGTCTAAAACCTCGAACTGATCGCCGGGGTTGACCTTGGCCAGTTCTTTGCCGGTTAGGCCGGGTTTAGACCTGACTCGCAACCAGCCGGTGGGAGTTTTTTTAACCTTGATGACCTTTTTAGGGGTTGGAGTGGGGGAAGGGGAAGCTTCGGGCGAGGTGATGTCTTCAAGAGTAGCTGATGTGCCCTGGCCGAGTTTGAAGTTAACGATGAGTTTGTAGCCGGCTTCGACGTTGGCGGTGATCTCCTCGGTAATGTAGCCGGGAGATGAGATTTCGATTTTGTATTGTTTGGGGGTTAACCCGCCTTTTTGGAAAGGAGTGGTGCCGACGATTTGTCCATCAAGTTTGACGGTAGCGCCGGATGGGTCGGAAACGACCATTAAGACGGCGTTCTTTTTGTCGGATACCGGCTCTTGGGTCATTATGTAGCCGCTGGATGAGGCCTCGGTGGATCTAAAGTTCCAATTAACAGCGGTTTTAAGGTCTTTTTTAAGCTCCAGCTTGGTTTCATAAGGCAGGATATTGTCCAGTTGGCCGATGGGGATAAGCTTTAGGCTGTACTGGCCGGCTTTGATTTTAGCGTTAAAGTAGGGAGTCTCACCGACGATTTTATCGTTCAACATGACGGTGGCTCTGGGGGATGATAGAACTTGGAGGCTGGAGGTTTTGTTGATAAAAGGCAAGGTGCAGCCGCCAAGCAGGAAGCCGGCAGTGATGATAGTAAAGATGTATGTAAGTTTTGTTTTCATCACCTTCATTATAACAAGAAGGGGAACCGGGGTGAAAAGTTGAAAATAACTAATAAGTAATAAGATAAAAAAATCTAAATTCTAAATTCGAAGCTCCAAATAAACACTAAATTCTAAACACTAAATTCTAAACTATCCACCTGCGGTGAAAAATTCCAATTTTCAATGACCTCGCCTCGCTTCGCGAGGCGACGCGGGCCCGCCTCGCGTCGACGCGAGTTAAAGGCGGGCAAGTTAAAAGTTAAAAGTAATAAGATGAAAAAATGTCAAATGTCAAATCTACATCTTAAATCTCAAAACTTACCCTGAACCAGATTCCGACCCTGGCGTCGGAGACGGTACGGGGTTGCCCAGCATTGGCATGCTGGGCAAAATTCCAATTCCGGGAATGAAAAAAAAGGGTAATCTTTCCAGATTTTCGATCCTGGATCGTCACCCGTGACGATCCAGGATCGTGAGTGGGAGAGGGCAGCTATTCTAAAAGAAACACTCCGGGAGTGTACATAAATCACACTTTCTTAAGTGGAGCGGGGGGTTGCACAACCCGAGGTTTTGGGAACGGAAGATGGGTGAAAATGAACTAGACGATAAGAGAAGGTGGTAGCGACTTTACCAAGGTTGTCAGACATTTCCAACCTCCGAGGTTGGCATCTCTGACAACCTTAGAACCTTAGTAGCGACCTTGGGAGTAACAGGAATGGAAATTTTGGGTTATAGGAAAATATTTTAGATTTGATGGGGAGTGTTGGGTGATTAGAGCGTGATAGATTCGGCACAGATGGCGAGTGATATTTGCTGATTTTGTGTTAAAATACTACTGAATTGGTAGGAGTTTATAGTTTGTTGATATATGATACTAACTTCACAGGTTGAAACCAGTTTGGTGATAATTAACTATCTGAAAAATCAGAAAGACTTTGTGTCTTTAAGACGGCTGTCTGCTGAAATGAAACTGCCGTATCGATTTGTGGTTAAGACAGCTTATCGATTAAGGCAAAAAGGATTGTTGACGGCTAGGGAAGGCCGGCGGGGCGGGTACCGATTGGTGGATAACTGGCAGAGTTTAAGCTTGTATAAATTAATGAGAATGTTTAGCGAAGAGGGAGTGTGGGTTAAATGCGAAGA
>JAADGY010000056.1:0-4609 GCA_013152165.1 bacterium | reverse complement strand
TTTTTTGCTGATTATATGGTTTCGGTGATGGGAAAGATGAAGCTGGGAAAAATATTAGGTTATAAAATTCGAAACCCTAAAATATTTAAATAGTTTAAGGGTTTTATGACTGGAATTTTTCATTATGCTTAGGATAAACAACTTATCGGTCAAGGTTGGGGAAAAGGAGATTTTAAGAGATATTAGTTTATCTTTTGAAAAAGGCAAGGTGTATGCGATTATGGGGCCGAATGGTTCGGGCAAATCGACTTTGGCTAAGGTGATTTTTGGCCATCCCAGTTATCAAGTAGCCAGTGGCCGGATAGAGTTTGAGGGGCAAGATATTACTGGCCTGGCGGTGGAAAAAAGAGCAAGGCTGGGTTTGTTTTTAGGGTTTCAAACACCGTTGGAGTTTTCGGGCATAAGCGTGATCGAGCTTTTGCAGGCGGCGGTTGGGGGCAAAAAAAGAATTTTGGAGATAAGGCGGCTGGTTAAACAGACGGCTAAACAGCTTAACATCAGGGAAGAGTTGTTGGAGCGGTCATTGAACAAAAAGGTGTCAGGGGGGGAAAAGAAAAAATTAGAGCTTTTGCAGGCGGCGGTGATTGATCCTAAGTTTAGTATTTTTGACGAGATAGACACCGGAGTGGATGTTGACGCCTTAAGGCAGATGTCAAAGCTGTTAAATGCCAAGTTTAGAAAACAAGACAAAAGTTTGGTTTTGATAACTCACTACAATAGGATTTTGGATTATGTAAAGCCGGATGAGGTGATCGTGATTATTGACGGGCGAGTGATTAAGGTCGGCGGGCCCGAGTTAGCTAAACAGGTAGAGGTAAGAGGATACAAAGGTTTGTGAGTTTAAAAAGTTTGTGGATATAAATAATGTCTTTTCAGATAAAACAAGGACTAAGCGAAGCGGTAATCAAAAAGATTTCGGCCCATAAAAAAGAGCCGGCGTGGATGCGCGGGTTTAGGTTGGAAGCCTATCAGGCTTTCAAACAAAAGCCGATGCCGGCGTGGGGAGTGGATTTATCCAAAATAGATTTTAAGGCAATGTCATATTACATGATGCCTTTGGATAAGCGGGCCGATAGCTGGGAGCAGCTGCCGGCTGAGATCAAGCAAAAATATGATGAGTTAGGCATTCCGGAAGCAGAACGGAATTTTTTAGCCGGAGTGGCGGCCCAGTATGAATCACAAGTAGTGTATGAGAAATTAAAGGAGGAGTTGGGCAAACAAGGAGTGATCTTTACCGATACCGACACAGCTCTAAAAGAGCATCCTAAGCTTTTTAAAAAATATTTTGGGACGGTGGTGGGATTGTCTGATAATAAATTTGCGGCTTTAAACTCGGCGGCTTGGTCTGGCGGGTCGTTTATCTATATACCAAAAGGCGTGAAAGTTGAAAGGCCGCTGCAGGCTTTTTTTCTGATGGGGGCGGCCAGGATTGGCCAGTTTGAAAGGACGTTGATTATTGCAGATGAGGGCTCTTTTGTTCATTATGTAGAGGGCTGTACAGCTCCGATTTATCAGGAATCATCTCTGCATGCAGCGGTGGTGGAGGTGATTGTCAAAAAAGGGGCCAGGGTTAGGTATACGACGGTGCAGAATTGGAGTAAAAATGTTTACAACCTAACAACTAAGCGAGCTCGGGTAGAGGAGGATGGAGTTATGGAGTGGGTGGACGGCAATATTGGCTCTAAAGCGACGATGAAGTACCCGGCTTGTTTGCTGGTGGGAGAAAGGGCCCATGGCGAGATGTTGTCTTTGTCATTTGCCGGGGCCGGCCAGCACCAAGATACAGGCGCGAAGATGATTCATTTGGCGCCTAAAACGACATCACGGATCATGGCGAAGTCTGTTTCTAAAGATGGCGGCAGGAGCTCTTATCGGGGCCTGGTTTATATAGCGCCTAAGGCTAAAGGGTCGGCATCATATGTATCATGTGACGCTTTGATTATGGATGACAGGTCAAGATCGGATACTTATCCGGTTATGCGGGTCCAAGAAAAACAAGTTAGACTGGAGCACGAGGCGACTGTGGATAGGATAGGGGAGGAAAAACTGTTTTATTTAATGAGCCGGGGCATATCTTGTGCCGAGGCGGAAAGTTTGTTGGTGGCTGGTTTTATCGAGCCGATTGTCAAAGAGATACCTTTAGAGTATGCGGTAGAGCTAAACAGATTGATAAGTTTAGAAATGGAAGGATCGGTTGGTTGATTAAGATGATAGCTAAAAAATTGTTGATGCCAGAGTTTGTGGCGGAGGCGGCGGAGAGCCGGCGGCGGAAAGGCCCGGTGAGCCCGGTTATGCGGCGGCTGGGGGATGAAAAGGCGATAAGACCTGCGGATGGCCGGTTTGTTGTTTTAAAGCCGGGCACGTATGTTGTCTTTTTTGCCAACTATAGCGGTCGGGTGCAGGTAATCATAAAAACTCAAGGGGCCAAGGTTTATATTTACGGTCTTTATTACGGCAAGGATAATGATCGGTTTCATTTGGAAACGGTTCAAGACCATCAAATAGGCGGAAGCAGTTCGGATTTATTGGTTAAGGGCGTGTTTGATGATCAAAGCCGGTTTGGTTTTAAGGGTTTGATCAAGATTCGAAAATCGGCCCAGCGAAGTTATGCCTATCAAAGAAATAAAAATTTGATGTTATCGGACACAGCCATGGTGGAGTCGGCTCCTTTTTTAGAGATTGAGGCCGATGATGTTTTTTGCACTCACAGTTTGACGATTGGAAGTTTGTCGGAAGAGGAGATTTACTATCTGCAGACTAGGGGGATAGACCGCCGGCAGGCAGAGAAATTATTGGTGGATGGGTTTTTGAATGAAAGGGAATAGGAATTAAATTCTAAATTCTAAATTCGAAGCTCCAAATAAAAACTAAATCAGAAATAATAAATTCTAAACTATTCACCTGTTGTGGAAAAATCCCAATGACCAAAGTCCAAGTGTCCAAACTCGCCTCGCGTTAAACGAGGCTCCGTGAGTTAAAGGCAGGCAAGCACGAATTATCAAATGACCAAATGCCAAAAACATCACTTTTGAGAGTGGGGGAGGCACGACCTGAGTAACTGTTCCCGGAACGCAGAAGTAACTAATAACTAATATGTAATGAGTAATAAGAAAGATAAAAAAAAATCCGGGAACGAAGGGGGGGTAATCTTTCCAGATTTTCGATCCTGGATCGTCACCCGTGACGATCCAGGATCGTGAGTGGGAGAGGGTAACTAACCCAAAAAACACACTCCGGGAGAGTGATCGAGTCACACTCCCTTAAGTGGAGCAGGTGGGCGCTAACTCAAAAACCCCCGGGGGGTTGGCGGATTGCGGGGGCAGGGCAGGACTGAGTATAATATAGGATATGTTAATTGATCCTAAGAAGCTGAAATTGGATTTTCCGGTGTTTGCCAATAACCCAGGCTTGGTCTATTTAGATTCGACGGCTACGGCTTTGAAACCACAAAGAGTCATAGATGGTTTAAGGGAATATTATGAAAAGTACTCGGCTAATGTTTTTAGGGGTTTGTACCCGCTGTCGGCTAAAGCGACTGAGGAGTATGAACTTAGCCGTCAAGCGGCGGCCGAGTTTATTGGGGCTAGAACCGAAGAGATTGTTTTCACTAGGAACACAACCGAAAGCTTGAATTTAGTAGCCTACATTTTGTTCAAAGAGTATATAAAAGAGGATGACGAAGTGGTGTCGACTATGATGGAGCATCACAGCAACTTTGTGCCCTGGCAGCAAATGGCTTTTGAAAGATCGGCGGTTTTCAAGGTGATTGATATTGATAATGATGGTTTTTTAGAGGTGGTTGATGACGGGGTCAAGGTAAACAAGGACAGCCTGGCAAGATATATTACTAAAAGAACTAAGGTTTTTGCTTTTACTTTAATCTCTAATGTTTTAGGGGTGATAAATCCGGCTAAAGAGCTGATAAAAGCGGCCAAAGAGATTAATCCGGATGTGATAGTGGTGGTTGATGGAGCCCAGGGCATCCCACATACAAAAGTTGATGTGAGCGCGTTGGGGGCTGATTTTTTAGCCTTTTCATCACACAAGATGCTGGGGCCGACTGGGGTGGGTGTGCTGTGGGGCAGAAAGGAGCTGCTGGAGAAACTGCCGCCTTTTTTGTACGGGGGAGAGATGATAAAAGAGGTGTCGGTGGATGGAACTACCTTTGCTGATTTGCCGCATAAGTACGAGGCGGGGACGCCCTCGATCGGCGAAGTGATTGCTTTTAAGCAGGCGGTAGCTTATTTGCAGGAAGTTGGGCTGGATAATATCGCCCGGCACGAGGAAAAGTTGGTGGGGTTGCTTCAGAAGCGGCTGGAGGAGGAGTTTGGCGATGAGATTGTTTTAATCGGGCCAAGGGCTGATCAAACAGGGAGCAGGGTGAAGGCTGGGATTTTGGCTTTTTCATTTGGAAAGTACCACCCGCATGATGTGGCCGAGATACTGGCCTCGGAAAAAATAGCGGTTAGGGCTGGGCATCATTGCGCTCAACCATTGCACTGCCGGTTGGATATGAATGCTTCGGTTAGGGCAAGTTTTTATTTGTATAACACGGAAGACGATGTTGAGGCGCTGGTGGAAGGGCTAAAGAAGGTTAAGAGAGTGTTGA
>JAADGY010000050.1 GCA_013152165.1 bacterium | reverse complement strand
CTTAAAAAATCGTTCCGGTTTGGCAACCCCGGGGGGTGCCAAAATTGGTTCGAAAAAACTTTGGGGTTAATAGATGCTGTCTAGGACTAAAACTACCAGCACGGCCCATAATAAAACGGTGACGAACAAGGGCTTGTCTTTTATCAGCGTCCTGGCCGGCGACTCGCCGGCTTGGTTATGATAAACCAACAGCAGGTAGCGCAAAACTCCGTAAATGACAAGCGGGACGGTAATCATCAGCCACTTTTGGGTATAAAAGGTTTTGGGCAGCATCAGGCTTAAGACGGGGCCGTTTTCGGAGTATCGAGGCAGGGGGTGAAAGTAGGCAAAAAGGGTGTAGGATAACCAAGTTGTGTTGGCAAACATTGATATATAAATATCAAGCAGGGGCAGATTATAAAATTTGAAAACCGGCCTTTGCTTGATGTCGATCTCGCCCTTTTTTAATACGTACTCACTGCGCCTTTTGGCGGCGGCGACAAACAGCGAAAAAGCAATCACACAGATTAAAAACCAAACCGATAAATGAAGATTAACTACCACGGCGCCGGCATAGACTCTTAAAATAAAACCGGTGGCGATGCTGACGATGTCTAAGATTGGCTCGTGCTTTAACCACAGCGAATAAACGATCTGTAAAACAACATAAGCCAGCATCAAGACAAACAGGGGAACTGATAGGTAAAAAGCGGCCATTAAACTGCCGATTATTAACCCTGCCCCAATAACGGCGGCGGTTGGAGGAGAAATCTTGCCGGCGGCTATCGGCCGATACTTTTTAAACGGGTGGCGCCTGTCCCGGTCGGCATCGATTAAGTCGTTTAAAAAATAAACCCCGGAGGCCAAAAAACAAAACAGCCAAAAGGCTAAAAAGACCGGTTTAAAAAAAACCGGGTTGAACAAAAGCCCGCTAAAGGTTATAGCCGCAAAGATACTGACGTTCTTTATCCATTGAACGACTCGGGCGGTTTTAAAGTAATAAAAAAACGTTTCAGCCATATAATAAAACTAGCAAATAAAATAGTTACTAAGGCTATTGTAAACATTTTTTGATAACTTCTCAAATACAAACCCAATATTCCCAACAAAAAGGTGGTCACCCAGTAAAAAACAGCCACCGTTGATTTGGACCATTTTAGGTTGTTTAACAATAAATGGTGCAGGTGCTGGTTGTCCCCCCAGACCGGTGATCTGCCTTGTTTTAAGCGGCGGAGGATGGCATAAATTCCATCCAATACCGGTATGCCCATAATAATAAACAAGCCGGCCAGCTTGGCTGAGGCCATAATCGAAACCACCCCCAGCAAAAAACCGCCTAATGAACCGGCCGAATAGCCCGGCATCATTTTTTGAGGATAAATATTAAAAACCAACAAGCCGGCAAAACCGGCCGAGGCGGTTAGGGCTAAGACAAAAGTGGCGATAGCCAACGGATCCGGCCAAAAACGAAGGCTTAAGCCGCCGACCGCCAAAAGCCCAAGGCTGATAAGGCCGGGGAACTGGCCGTCGACCCCTTTGCTGAAGTTAATCATGTTGGTTATCCAGACCAGCCAGATGATTGATATGACAACCGCCAGCCAAACCCCGACATGGTCAAAATGGATAACGCCTCCCATCGGATTGGTGATGAAGTTTATCCGGATGCCGCCGCCGACAACAACCAAGACAGCGGATATGGTGTTGGTCACCAATCTAATGTAAGGGTTGATGTTGTAGACATCATCGATGACTCCGACCGCTGTCATTAAAAAAGCGGCGGCTATTACCCAGCCGATTTGCGGCACTGACCAAATATTAAAGGGGTTAAGGGCCAAGGCGGCCAACATGCCTATCAACACCCCTACTCCACCGAACCTGGGCACTGGATAGGTGTGGATATCCTGCGGCCGGTTTTGCCGGCCGGTGTCCAGCCAGCCTTTTTTATGGGCGATTTTAATTACCAGCCAGTGAATTATTATGGCTGTCCCAAAGGCTATGGCGGCCAGTTTTAAATAATCAACCATATAATCTTTATTAAAGTAATAAACAAGATTAGGTTAAACAACAAACCGCTGCCGAATAGGCTTCTTATTATGACTTCGTCGGCAAAGGCCAGCTGGCGGCTGATCATTAAAGCTATGCTGGTGATGACAAGCATTAAAAAGGGGATGATAAACAAAAAATCCTTTGAAGCCAGCTGGGCTTCGCCCCAGGGAGCGCTGTAAAACAAGGGCACAACCGGCGGCAAGACCAGGTAAAAAAACAAAATCAAAAAAACACTGACAATGATAAGGCCTAAATTGGCAAAAAATAAATACTTATTGGTTTGATTTAACTTGTCGGCTTCGAACAAGAGGGTTTGTTTGTACAGCCTTTGCCATTTAAACTGGGCCGGCAAGTAAGTTAAAATTCCTTTTTTATAAACCTGGATTAAGGGATTAGTGTTTTTATGTTTTTTCATGATAGACCTTTTCGGTTACCCGATACTCTAAATATTTACCCAGCATTAATCGGGTGTGGGCGTCTAAGCCCGGCAGGGCATTAAAGAAAAAACCGACAATCGGCATCAAAATAAACTCTAGGGGGATAAGCCAAGCCCGCCAGCGGGGAAACCATTTGGGCCTCTTGGGCCGCTGTTTGCTGTCGATGATTAAAATGACCACTAAACTTATCAAGGTTAAGCTTAAAATAAAAGAGGACAGTTTAGGCAGGGTGTATCCGATAATGGTATGGCTGAAATAGGGATTGACCATCAAAACGATGTTGACTCCGATGGTGATAACAAACCAGTTGACCGGCCATAAAAAATGATCCTCGATAATCCTTAGGAGCCGGATGGTTTTGTTGAAAAAAGAAACATTGGGAGTGGTTAAGTACTTTTTGATGACATAAGGATCATCGGACACGCCCCAGGCCCATCGTTTTAACTGCTCATATTGATTTTTCAAGGTGTTGAAATAGCCTTTGGCCTCGGCGGCGTCGGCGTAAGCCGGCAGAAAAATTGGTATTACCTCGACCTGGCCGCCAAAATGGAAAAAGCATTTAAAGAAAATCCGGTAGTCTTCCGGTATGACGTCGGCGTCCCAGTAGCCAACTGTTTGGAGCATTTTCAAAGACAGCGAGTAGCTAGAGAAGTTGACCAAGCGGTCCGGCCGTGACAAAAGGGCCAGCATCCAGATGGTCGAAAAAGTGTTGACGACTCTGCCTGGGGCTGGAATCGACCAAAAATTGTTGTAAAACATAACCCCCGGCTGCCAGAACCTTAAATATCTGTCCGGGTCGTCCAAAAACTTAAAGGTTAGATAGCTGTAATATTTGGGGTGCAGGCTGACATCGGCGTCTAAGGAAGTGGCGGTGGTGTAGTCAACCGGAATTTTGTTGGGCTCTATCACTCTTTTAACCGCCTGTTTGATTATCCAGGCGCTGTTTGATGATTTGCCTTTGACCTCTCCGGGCAAGTCGGGGTGGATGGTGGTTATAAAGTAGCCGAATTTATGCTTGTATTTATCTTCCAGCTTTTTAAGTTTGGCTTTTATGCCGTCTTCCCTGGCCTCGCCGCCGACGGCGACGATCATTCTTTGCTTGGGAAAATCCTGGGCCGCTAAGGCATTTAGAGTTCTTTCTAAAATTTTGATTGGCTCTTTATAGGTCGGCACGACGATGATATGGTGGACTTTTTTAGCGTCTTGGCCAAAGGCTTTTAACTCGCCCAGCCAGTTCATTTTTTCTGAAGCTTTGATCCTAAAGTACGAAACTATGGCGGCGCCGGTCATGGTTATTGATTTATACAGCCACAAGAGGTCAAAGAATAAAATATAATAAGCTACCAGAAGCGGCGAAAAGAAACTGCCGACTACCGGAAAGATTATTAAAGAATAGGATGTCAGGCCGGGCAAAAATTCCAGCAGGCGATCCGATGTGGATTTGGTTTTTTTGGTCATTAGTTAAGGTTGAATAAATAAGCCGAGTTTTGATCGGTTAGGGTTTCCAGGTCAGATTCCGACCGGCCTAGTTTATAGGCCGCGAAGTTTGCTATTATTTTAACATTGACCGGCTTATTATACCTTTCTTTTCCTTTTAAAATCGTTGGCAGTAAAAAGGGGGCGTCGGTTTCCAAGACAATTTTGTCTTGGAATGATTGAAGGACCGGCCAGTTTTGCTGATTAAAATTCGCCCAGGTTATCATGCCGCCCAAACCAACATAAAAGCCTTTGGTTAAAATCAATTCTAACCAATCAGGTTTGCCGATAAAAGCATGGAAAACGGCTTTCGGCCAGGTTTTAATGTCATTAAACAAGCCTTTGAATACATCAGAGGCTGCCCGGTTGTGAATAATAACCGGCAGGTTTAACTGTTTGGCCAGGTTTATTTGCTGTTTAAACCACTTGATTTGTGTATCCATTGGGATATTGATTTTTGTATCTAATCCAATCTCGCCGATAGCAACGATTTTTTGGGGGAATTTTTGGCTTAATTGAATGATTTTGGTTTTTACTGTGCGCCAATCATGGCCCATGAGGCTGTCAGGGTGTATGCCCAAGCTAAAATAAAGGCCATCTAGATTAATATTGTCTTCAAACCAGCCAAAATCATTTGAATTAACGGCCGGGACTATGATTTTTTTGACTCCTTGTTTTTTGGCTTGATCGATGGTTTGGCTGAGCTTATCGGCTAAGGGCGGAATCTGGAGATGGCAGTGAGTATCGATCATGGTTTAAGTATAAAGGGTGGAAATGTCAAAGCTCAAATCTAAAATGTCAAAACTACTCGCCTCGCTTCGCGAGGCGAAGCGGGCCCGCCTCGCTAGCGCTTCGGTGGAGGCCTACCCCCTTTTGGTAGGGACAGGGGTAAAATTGTCAATTTCCAACGCTCAATTTTCAATGAAATTCCAATTAGCCAATTTTCAATTACAAACCTAACCCAAAAGAATCCCAGGGGTTGCCAGAAGGGTTTCCGAAGGGCTTCCCCCGAGGTTAAGGGGTGGGATGTTTTTAAAAGATCCCGGATCTTTTATCCGGAATCTGGAGCGGTTGGAGGGAGGACGAGGGTGTGAAATATGATAAAAAGGTAAACATCAAACAATTGGTAACACACAAGCACGTTTCCGGTTATAATGAAAAATATGGAAAAAATCAAAGGCCTGGCAAGACTGTTGGCTTTGTGGGTTTGGTTTGCTGGAGCGACAATTTTAACAGCGGTGGTGATTATCCACCTTGTTAACTTTTTGTTCCCAGATTATCCGGTGCTGGCTGAATGGATCGTCACTGTTGATTGGCGAGTAGTGGTAATTGTGTTTTTGGCAGTAATTACCGGAGGCAGCGGCTTGCTGATGATAAGCGGGCAGGCTAAAATCCGGTGGCTGGGACATGAAAACAGGTCAGTTGTCACCACTTATTTAATCACTGCCTTTTGGCTGGCGTATTATTTAGTTGCTAGTTTCAGCGTTTTAAATCAAAACAAGCTGGTTTCGCTTGTCGGCTTAATGATTATTTTTTTGTTTTGGATGCCAAACTGGGTTTGGTTTTTGACACAGTTTAGCTGGCGGGATTTAATTGCTTGGCTGATGGGGGTTGATTTCAAAAGAAATCAGCAGGTTCTACAAGGGTGGATGGCTGTATCGGCCAGGACCGTTGCGCATCAGGCCAAAAAAGCAAGTAGTGTGAATGTCCGGGATGTGAAGGATTGGATAATAAACTTTGATTTCCACAAAACCAAACAGGATTTGTGGAGACTAGCCGGGTCTGCATGGGTGATGTTTGGAACGGTATGGATTATAGCCAAACGATTGATTTTAGCGGCTGCGGTTTTGGGGGTGATTGCGGGTTTGATATTTGGCGTCAAGCTGTATTTTCATCAAAAGTGGCTGAATGAATCGCGTTTGGCCCTGAACCCAATAATTTTTGATTACCAGCCAAAGATTGTTGCCGGCGGCGTAAAGGTGATAATTTACGGAGATAAGCTGGGATTGATGCAAGGCCAAGAGGCCTTTTTGTATGATGAAACCAGCCAGCGCCAAGTTAGGGCGGATTTGTGGATTAATAAAAAGGTAATTTTTACGGTGCCGCTGGAATGGCGCAAGGGCCAACATATTTTAAAAATCCAACGGTGGATTTTTTGGCCGGAAAATAACCAATGGGTGACGGCTGAAAGCCGGCCGATTGTTTTGCGGGTGGTTGAAAGAAGCCTTAAAAAAGACGGCGGCTGGACAAGTTTTTTGGACCAGATTCCACAATTAAATGAAGAGGTTAAAAAGTTAAACGGCTTTTAAAATGAAAAAAAACAAAGATCATTTTTTAAGCCTGATCGTGCCGGTTTACAGGCAAGAAAAAACCATCGTTGACAATCTTAAATCAATTAAAAAGACTCTGGACCAAATTAGATACGACTATGAAATTATTGTGGTTATTGATGGCATGGTTGATGGGTCGGCCGACAAGATTAAAAGAGCCAAGCTGGACAAGGTCAAGCTGGTTGCTTATCAAAAAAACCAGGGCAAGTCCCATGCCATAAGAACCGGCATGAAACAGGCTAAGGGCGATTATGTCATGTTTATCGACTCCGGCATGGAGATCGACCCCAACGGTATTTCTATGCTTTTGGAACATATGGAATGGTACGAGGCCGATATTATCGTTGGCTCAAAGCGCCACCCGGCCTCGCAAGTTAATTATTCTTGGCAAAGAAAGATC
>JAADGY010000016.1 GCA_013152165.1 bacterium | reverse complement strand
TATTGCTTTTGATAACTATCGGCGCCTTTTAGGTGGAATTTGTAGAAGACCTTGGCCGAGGTTAGTTTGTAGCCCAACTGAAGCAGTTGGTTGTAATCAGATTGGGTGTAGCAGAGGGTTGAGGTAGAGCCGTCTAGATGGGTAACGGTGTAGCGGTGGCAAATCCTTTTGGTTTTGGGAGTTTTAAGCTTAAGGCGGGTGTTGGTTTTGATTTTTAACCGGCCACCAGCGGGTAAGTTGATAATAGTAGTTGGTTGAGATTTGGTTGGTGCAGGGGTTAGAGGCTTTTTTGATTGGCCGGGTCGAGGTTGGGGCGCGGAGGTGTCCTGGTCAAGATTTTTAAGAAAGAATGCGGCTTTATCACCCAAGCTGATGAGGGATGTTTTTATATCTTTAAGGTTGGGCATGGAAAGCGTTAGAGCGTAGGCGGGAGTTATTTGTTTAACCAGCAATCCGAATGTAATGATGATGCCGGCGATTAGGGAGGTTATAAAAATTGTCCGCATGAGATGTGTTTTAAAGTTTGATATTAAGGTGGAAGAAATTAGTGAAAGTCAGCATCAAGGTTTTTGGAGTTAAGTAGATGCAAAAGATTGAAAACTTGATCGAGGGAGGCGTCGTTATCGTGGAAATACTTTGACGCGTTTAACTGCTTTCTTACTTTTGTGAGGATTTTTTCAAGTCGAGTTTTTTGATCTTTGGTTAGATTTTGGCCGGAGATGTATGAGTCTAAAATTTCCATTTCTTCTGGAGATAAAGATTCCAGGGCAGAGGCTATGTTGTTAATGATTTCTCGCGCTACAACAAGGTCGCCGGCGGATAGTGATAAGCCGGGGTTTGTGGTTCTTGACCAAGGCAGATCTGGCAGTAACGATAGCAGGGCAGTGAGCCAAGGTTTTTTTATGAGGCTGTTGATTCCAAGGGCCTGCTGAGTTTGTTCAATGGTTGGGTATCGACCGGTACTATCATATTGATCTTGAAGCCACCGGTAGGTTTTGATAAGTGGGTGATATTTTTTGCTTAGCAGACTAAATTCGTTGATGCCAAGCAGGCTGGCGGCCTCTTTAAAGGCTTGCCTTGATATGGTTTTTTGGAGCTGGCGGAACAATTTTGGATTTTTGGCTGGCCGACTGCTTAGTGCTTGGACTGAGGTTGCCATTCCTAGGTTTAGGAGCCTAGAGAGGGAGTCTCTATCAAACTGAAAATCTTTATTGAGTTGCTGCTTAATAGATTTTTCAACCTTAACGATGATTCGGAAGATTTCGGCAATGCCAATATAAGCGGCTATTTCTTGATCTGTTTGTTTGGGTTTATCGGTTTGTTGTTGGAGGGTGGTGATGATGCGGTCGGCGGCTTGACTGGTTATTTGGTCAAAGCCGGCTCGGGCGGCTAGGGACAATAAGCCTTCGGCGGAGACTTTGGCTGTGGAGTCGGCGAATAGTTCAGCCAAAGATTCTTGCAGTTTTATTATGGCTGTAGTTAAGGCGCGGCGATCGAAGTTGTCAGCGGAGGGGGGCTGGATCGGGACTTCATTGTTTTTGGCTATCATGCAGTGGTTTTTTATTTAGATTAGTAATGGGTAATAGTTTTGATGATATTGTACCAGATTTTGGGCCGGCGGCTTTGGTTCATTTGCACACACCGGGTGTGCAACAGGCGTGCACACCCGGTGTGTGCAAATGTGGTTGGACAGGTGAGCTGGCGGGGTAATATAATGGAGGCATGATAAGGGATTTGGATTATTGGATAGAACAGTATGTTTTGTATCTGCAGATTGAAAGAAATTATTCACCCTTGACGGTTAGAAATTACCGGGCTTATTTAGGTGAGTTTTATGATTTTCTAGTGGGTAAAAAAAAGATCAACTCCCCTACCCTATCTAGTGTCAGCTTGGAAAATGTTGATGCTTACAGGCTGTTTTTATCAAGAAAAATGTTGGATAAGCGGCGCAAAATCTTTCTAACAGCCAAGACTCAGAATTATTACTTGATTGCTTTGCGGGGGTTTTTGAGGTTTTTGGCTAAAAAGGGAGTCAAGTTGAAGCTGGTGCCAGATCAGATTACTTTGGCAAAAACCAAGCCGGCCCTGCCGTCTTTTTTAACGGTGGAAGAGATCGAGAAGTTGTTGGGCATGCCCAAGATAAAAAAAGTTAGCGGAATAAGAGACAGGGTGATTTTGGAGGTGTTGTTTTCTTCTGGCTTGCGGGTGTCGGAACTTGTAGGTTTGAATAGGGACAGCATCGACTTAAAAAAAGGCGAGTTCAGCGTGGTTGGCAAGGGCCGGAAGGTTAGGATGGTTTTTTTGTCGCCCAGGGCCCTGGAATGGGTTAAAAAATACTTGCTGGCCAGGGATGATGATTTCAAGCCGCTTTTTATTCGCCATAAAGGCAGAGTTTGTTCAGAGAACTTTGGCGAGAAGATGAGGCTGTCGGCGCGCAGTGTTCAGCGGCTGGTTAAAAGATATGCTTTGCAGGCTGGCTTGGCTAAAAAAATCACGCCGCATGGACTGCGCCATAGTTTTGCAACTGATTTATTATCCCAGGGAGCTGATATTCGATCGGTCCAGGAGCTTTTAGGCCATAAAAATTTGGCTACGACCCAGATTTATACGCATGTGACGAATAAGCGGTTGAAGCAGGTGTATGAAAAATACCATTCGTTGAAGTAGTTTGGGAATGTGCATTGGTGGGAAATTTTTAAACTTACATGTCAAAAATAAGTAATAACTAATAGGATAAAAATGTCAAATGTGTTAAATGTCAAAACTCAGAACTACTCGCCTCGCGTCGACGAAGCTTCTGCGAGTTAAAGGCGGGCATCTTAAATCTAAAGACCAACTATCTCATTAACACTACGGCGGAATACAAATCCACCGTTGACTAAAACCTTGAGTGTTTGGTTGTTAAAGGCGGGGGCGAGGGGGGGGTTTGGGCCTTGTTTTGGCCTGTTGCTTTAGGCGATGTCTTTCGGTTGGTGATTGCCGCTTGGTGTATTGGGAGTGGACTGGAGGAGATTGAGATTGGTGTTTGGATGTTTCAAAAAATTGGCGCCAGGAGTCATCGCCGGCTATGGTAGCATTTATTTCGTCAAGAAAACGATTCCATTTGAGTAGAGACCCTTTGCGGCTAAGAGCGGGAACTTGTTGTTTTGGGGGGCGAATAAATGAGCGGCTTAGAGCTTTGGCTATGGTAAATTGATCGTCGGGTTTTTCCAGGTTATGATTTTTGAACCATTGTTTTAGCTGTGGGGTTGTCTGTTGAGTTTTAACAAAGGCCTCCATGTCTTTAATTATTGATTGGGGGATGGCAGTGTAGGCTGGCTGGAACCAGTCTTGGCGCATATTCATTAAAAAGATCATGGTATACCATGTGGAGTTATAGGGGTCGAAAGGTGAAGGTAGGAAGTTGGGATTATCGGTGTAGGGCTGTATGAACTGGCTATAAATGCACATGACAAGCCTAAGGTTTAACGGCAGAAGTTGGGGACCGATGGCCCCGCCGCTGGCATCCTCGCTCCCAGGGGCGGAGGCTGGAATTTTGAAATCGGCGTAGTCGAGAGTGTTTAGTTTGTTAGGAATTGAGGGATCTGTCAGGTTGTATGAGCTGGCGGATAGTTGTAGAAGGTGGATGAGTTGTCTTGGTTCAATGGTAGTTTTTTCGTCTGTAGCAAGGGGGGCATCAGGGTTGTCGTAGGATTCTTGTTTGATTGCGTCCTTTAATGCTTCTGGCAGGGGGGTGAGGCCGATGTTGGCCATAGCGATAATAAATTGGCTTCTTTGGCCTGGAGATGGTAGAAAGATTTGGCCGGTGGCGGGATCCTGCCGGACCCCCACGCTCGTTTCATAACTTGTTAGGGTGGCAAGGGCGCCAGGAGAAGGAACGAAAAGGTGGGGGTTTGAGCGAACGAATTGGCGGACAGTGCCTTTTTCTTGGGGAGAGTAGGCGGCAGGGATTTCAAGGAAAAAATCAATAAAATTGTTGGAGTTGGGGCTTTTTAAAAAATTAATCATCTGATCATGGGCTTTGATGGCTGCAGCTAAGGTTTCCGGGTGGATGGAGTAAGGGCTTTTTTCTTGAAGCCATCGGCTTTGGCTGGCGTTGAGTTGGGGAGATACTTCTAGATTAGGAGAGTCTTTTTTAACTTCAAGCATAAGGTTAAAGAGGGCTAAGCGGTTTTTGGGGATGAATATTCCCAGGAATCCATTGCGAATAAGCTGGGCTTTAAGTTGAGGTGGGATACTGGGGCTATTGGTTGCGAGTTTTAACCATTCAGTGACCCTTTTTTCGGCTAGGAATTTTCGGCGGTATTGTTGATTGCGTTCCGGAGTGTTGGATTCAGCGGTTGGCAGTGGGGTGTTGATGGCTGATTGAAGAATTTTGGTTTCGGCGGCAAAAAGTTCCTTGGGGGAGAGAGTTTCGGGTAAGGTTAGTTGGGATTGTGATTCCCGGCGGAGGGGAGGCTGGCCAGGCGGAGTTGCAAGATGGGTAGATGGGGTTTGCAAGGGGTGCCAGGAATCAGTTTGTTGCTGGCCGCAGGCGGCTAGGAAAATAAGGGCGAGAATCGTAGGAGGAAAAAGGCGGAGGGCTTCAAGTAAACGATGGTTGGGGTTGTGTTCTATACCTTCTAGGTTGATTGCTCTCATATGGGCGATTTTGTATTAGCAGAATTAACTGGGTTTTTCCACCAATTAGGATGAAGGTGCTGGCTGATGATTTTGACCAAGGCTAGTTTGCAGATTTGGCGGTAGATATGCTGGCGGGTTAAAAGCTTTTGAGAAAGGATGCCGATGGCGCCCTGTTTTTTCTTGATGTCCGTGCCGTTGACCAGTTTGTCCATGACTGGGCCAAGTTCGCCGCCGGCTTTTAATTTTTGAGTGATGATGGGAGGCAGTTGGAATTGGACGCCGCCGCCCAAGGCAATGTTGCCTTTTTTATCAACGATGGCGCACCAGGCGACCTCGATGATTTGATGGACCACCCTACCCTTTTGGGTTTGGTATGATATTTGCCGGACCCCGCCTTCCAGGCCGATGCCCCATTTAGCTGAGGGGGTGTGGCCTAGGACATCAAAAGCTCGGTTGATGGCGCCTTGCCTGGTTTCTGTGTCTGAAAAGGGCTGTTCGGAAACGCCGGATTGAGCAGAGCGGGAGATGATGGTGAGCTTGTTGGCAGTTAGGGCCTGCAAAGTGTGTTCGACGGCTTTGATTTTGACTGGATTAGTGGAGCCAACCGCGATGATGTTTGGAATGATATCAGTTAAATCTGGAGGCATGGATACATTATATAATAAGTCAAAAGTCAAAAGGCAAAAATAACTAATAACTAATAAGTAAGAAGGAATAAGATAAAAATGTCAAAACTCACCCCGAACCAGAGCGGAGCATAAGTTCAGGGTTGCCCCGAACTAAGACTGCGTTCTAGTTCGGGGCAAAGTTCATGAAGTTTGTAAAGATAAAAGGCAATGTAGGGGCAAGGGCAACAGTGGATATGGAGAGGATAAGTAAGAGGTAAGAAGGAAGAAGAAAGATGGGAGTATAAAAAAGCCGGGGACGGAAAGATGGGGGAGTTCTGAGCTCTAACCCTGGATAAGATGGAAAGACTGACCTAAAAAGCACCCAAAAAATGTGCCGAAGGGAGTAATTCTGAGAGGAGTTCGCAGGCGGCTGCTTTAGTTAGTTTTCTGTCTGGTTCCGGTGCTTTAGGATGATGGGTTGTGACAGTTCCTCTTGAATGATCTCTAAGCGTGATCATGCCGTTTGGGGAGTGGGTGATGGTGAGATAAGGCCTGCGTGGATAGGTTTCCTGAAAACGCTGAATGATTGTTTCAATGACTCCAGGGCTAGTAAGAGATAAGTCAAGGGGTATGCCCGCTAAAAAGCGGTCGATTTGTTGTTCAATATCTCCGTTTGGTAAATATTTTATAATTCTTATGAATGCAATTGCTTCAGGTTCTCCTGTTGGTGAGAAAGTTATTGTTATAGATTTCATAGGTCGTAAAGCTTGTTGGGTGGAGTGGTTGTCAGGAGTGGTGCAGGGAGGTTCGCCGGTGATGGTAAAGTCAAGGGCTTGAGCAGGTGTAAGCGAGCTTTCTTCACCGCCTTGGTATAGAGTGGATGTGGCGATCCATTGCCAGCGAGTTGATTGCGGCTGATCTTCAGGTGAAGGATGCCCCCTTTTTTTGTATTGAGATGGATCTTCTGTTAATGTTGCAACGGTTCTGCTTAAGGGGGTTCCTTCCTGGTTTACTGTGGTAGATACTACACTTATGGGAATCCAACTGGGAAGGCCATGAGCATCAATAGTCGGAGCCTCGCGTGTGACAGTGTAACAAACTGGGGTGCCCTGGTTGTTTGTAATTTTAACGACGATACGTTCCTGGGGGACAAGGAATGTGCCTTGTTCATTTGTCTCTATCAACCAAGTCTCCTGTGTTTCAGGAAGTTGAGACTTTGGTGAAAAGTGGGTAATGGTTATCTGATCACCTCGGCGGCTAATGACGGTTTCAAGTTGGTCTCCCTCTAAAATTTCCAGTGTATGGATTTCTTTGACATAGGGGGTTTGAGTGCTTGGGTCTATGGCGGCTGGCCCGGCGATGCGGTATGTTCGTATTGGTAGTGTACTGTCTGTTTCACGCTGATCATCGACAGGGGAAGTGTGTTCTGTGACATAAGCATAAACGGTTGTTTCAGTGTTATCTGCCCTGCCTTGGGGGAAGAATTTCCTACCCAAGTGGTTGGCGGTTGGGGGGTCTTCTGATAGAATTGTGGTTCTTTGACAAATAGCTACTTGATAAGGGACTTGTCGCTTCCCCACCTCCCTTTCT
>JAADGY010000079.1 GCA_013152165.1 bacterium | reverse complement strand
ACAGAAACACGGAATAAAGCGGAAGCACGGAAGAATGAGAAAATTGCAACCGCGGAAACGCAGAAGAGAATGGAGACGCAGAAGAATGAGAAAATTGCAACCACGGAGGAGGCACGGAATATCAACGTCTAAGGTTGGAGAGAGCGGGTATCGGATATGGAAATGTTAGATAGGAAATTGGATTTTGATGGAGGGGCCCATGGTGGGGGCAAGGTAGATGGATTTGACGTCGGAGGGTTTTAAGGCTTTAAGGATGGTGGTTAAGTTGTCCAAAAGTTGTTTTTCTGAAAACGAGACCCTGCCGATAGATACATGAGCGATCGGAGCCTTGGGTTCGGTTTTGATGACAAGGTGAGTGCCCTTTTCCAGTTTGGCTTTTACTTTTTCTGGTTCGGGGCTGATAGTGCCGTTTTTAGGGTTAGGCATTAGACCTTTGGGCCCTAAAATACGAGCGAACTTGGCCAGTTTAGGCATGTATTGAGGGTGGGTGATTAGGATGTCAAAATCAATCTTGCCGGCCTCGATTTGTTTAAGGATATTATCATCAACAATGGCGATTTTTTTGGTCTTGCCAGCGGCGTGGGGGAGTTTGATTTCAGCGATTTTACCGGTTTTGGTAGTGTTGATGTGAAGGTCAACACTGGCGTCAAAGCCGGCGTAACTGACTTTTTTGACTAATTTAACGGCCTCTTTTGGTGAGTATGTTTTATGTTTATCAACTAAGCCGGCGGTTTGAAGGTATTTTTTACTTCTTTTTTTATGCATAGCTTTGGGGTGGGGCTTGGTGGATTTGGGTTTATTTTCAGCTTTTGGTTTTTTTTCTTTTGTCGGAGGGTTTTGCTCTGGAGTGGGAGATGATGTGGGTTGGGTTTTGGATTTGTTAGTTTGTTGTTTGGTAGGTTGAGTGTGATCTTTTTTATCAGTTGTTTTAGCTTGATCCTTTTCTGGTGTGGTGGTTTTTGTTTTTGGCATCTGATGTGTTATTTTTTAATTTTATATGTTTAACTTTTAATTTTAATGCCCATACTTTTAGCGGTGCCGATAACGGTTTTAATGGCGGCTTCCAAGCTAGAGGTGTTAAGGTCGGGCAGTTTCTTTTCGGCGATTTTTTTGACTTGATCCATGGTCAGCTCACCGACGGTTTCGCGGCCGGGGGTATGAGCAGCGGTTTTTAGATTTAGCTCTTTTTTAATCATGGCCGAAACCGGAGGCAGTTTGGTGATAAAATCAAAGCTCCGGTTTTCATAGACGGTGATAACGACCGGGATAATATCACCCTGCATGTTTTTGGTGCGGTCATTGAACTGCTTGCAAAAGTCCATGATGTTAAGGCCGTGCTGGCCTAAGGCTGGGCCAACCGGAGGAGCCGGGTTGGCTTTGCCGGCCGGTATCTGGAGTTTGATTTGGGTTTTGATTTTTTTCTTAACAGCCATAATTTATATCTTTTGAATTTGCAGGAAATCAAGATCAACCGGGGTTTCCCGGCCGAAGAATAGAACTAAAACTCTGACTTTGCCCTTTTCTTCATCGATGGATTCGATGGTGCCCAAAAAGTCGCTGAAAGGTCCGTCGATGATTTTGACAGCTTCGCCGACGGAAAATTTAGTTTTAAATTTAGGAGTTTCGCTGATCATGAGTTTTTTGATAGCCTTGACTTCTTTTTCAGGAAGGGGGATAGGTTGGTTGCCGGCTCCGACGAAGCCGGTGACTCCCTGGGTGGTTCTGACAGCCAGCCAAGTATTATCATCCAAAATCATTCTAACCAGGATGTAGCCGGGAAAAACTCTTTCGTTGATTTGGTGTTTTTTGCCCTGTTTGATCAGGATTTTTTCTTGAGTGGGGATGATAACTTCAAATATCTTATCAACCAGCTCTAGGGTTTGGGCTCTTTGTTTGATTTGGTTGGCGACTTTGTATTCGTGTCCTGAGTAGGTATGAATAACATACCATTTACCTGCATCTGCGGGGACCTTGTCGTTTATGATAACCCGGTTAGATTGCGTTTTTCCAACGATGACGTCTTCTTTAGTAGTTTTTGTCATATAGCCTTTACGTGGTTATTGCGTCACTACATATTCTAATATCTTTGTAAAGAGAAAGTCTATGACTCCCACGTAGGCGGCCATTACAAGAGAAACTGCAATGACAACGATGAGCCATTTTACCACTTCTTGTCGAGTTGGCCAAGTGACCTTTAGAACTTCGTGATAAGCTTCGACCAGAAAGCGAGTTATTGGATTGCTGTTTAAGAATTTAAGCATGAGTACATTATACAGAAACTCAAAACTTAAATCTCAAATGTCAAAAGTGAGTTGAGTTTATCAAGTTCATAAAGTTTATAAAGTTAAAAGCAATAAGATAAAAATCTCAAATCTTAAATCTCAAATGTCAAAACTACATGTTAAATGTTAAATCTATTCACCTTTGGGGGAGGGTATTATCCCAAAACACGCTCCCGGAGTAGGGGTGGTTGTAAGCTAAAAACTAGTTTTTAATCTTAAGAGGTTGGAAACCTTGGATTGGCGGGAAGGGAAGATGGTATCTTAGTGGTTTCATTGTCCATTTATAATTAAGATGTTGGGTTATTTATTTTAGAAGGAGGTTTTATCATGAGTATTCGCAAAGCAGTTATTCCAGCAGCCGGGTTTGGGACTCGTTTTCTGCCCCAAACCAAGGCGATGCCAAAAGAGATGTTACCCTTGGTTGATAAGCCGGTGATTCAGTATGTAGTAGAAGAGCTGGTCGAAGCCGGCATAACAGAGATTATTATAGTTACTGGTTATCATAAGCGGTCGATTGAGGATCATTTTGATCATAATTTTGAGCTGGAAGCTCATTTGAAAGACAGTGGCAAGCTAAATAGGCTGGCTATGATAGAAGGCATTCCAGAGCTGGCTAATTTTTACTATTTGAGACAAAAGGGGCCAAAGGGCAATGCTACGCCGGTTTGGAATGCTAAAGAAATAATAGGTGATGAGCCCTTTTTGGTTTTTTGGGGAGATGATTTTATAGATGCAAAGCCCTCCAGGGCCAGGCAGTTGATCGAAACTTATGAAAAATATCAGGCTAGCGTTTTAGGTTGTGTTCAAACCAGCCGCCCAGAGGACACTAGGCGGTATGGCTATGCGGCGGGCACGGAGGTGGAAAACGGCGTAATCGAGGTGGCTGAATTAATAGAGAAACCGGGTCCTGATAAGGCGCCATCTGATTTAGCAGTAGTATCCGGCTTTGTTTTTACCCCTGACATATTTCCAGCTATAGAAGAGGCCAATAAAAGGCGTCCCGAAGGGGAGGAGCTGGTTTATATTGATGCCTTAAATGTGTTGAGAGAGAATGGGCACAAGGTGTATGCTAGGGCTATAAAGAATGGGACGTATTATGACTGTGGTAATATCTTGGAGTATATGAAGACGATCACTTCGTTTGCTTTAAGGCATCCAGAGATTAACGGGGAGTATAAGAGGTATTTGGAAGAGATGCTTAAAATAAGTGAAAACTGATCGCCTTTATTGAGACTGCGGTGGAAAAATTAACTGCTTTATATTAAAGCAGGCTAGTGAGTTAGAATATTTTTTCCTTTGTTATCCTGAGCTTAAAAGCGAAGGATCCAGCCAACAAAGTGAGCGTAAGGAATGGGGGAATAGGTATAAAAAAATCTCAAATCTTAGATGTCAAATGTCAAAACTACCCGCCTCGCGTTAAACGAGCAACGCGAGTTTAAGGCGGGCAACTTAAATGTCAAAACTAACCACCTTCGGTGGACAACACTGGAGTGCCCATAAATCATGTTCCGGTGCGAATGGGGAAAATAATAATAAAAATGTGGGCCTGGGAGGACTTGAACCTCCGACCTTTCGGATGTGAACCGAACGCTCTAGCCAACTGAGCTACAGGCCCTGTTTATAAGTTTTTAAACTTTAAGGTGTTTTTTATCCCTAATGTAGATAGGATGTTTTGGGCAGGCGCGGCAGGACTCGAACCTGCAACCTACGGTTTTGGAGACCGTTGCGCTACCAATTACGCCACGCGCCTTAACTGCTAGTCATATTATATAAGATGGAGGCAGGAAGGAATAAGTAATATTAATTAAAAGTTCAAAGTGCAAAGTTAAAAGTTACCCGCCTCGCGTTGACGCGAGGCGGGTAAATCCTAAATTCTAAATCTTAAGCTCCAAATAAATACTAAATACTAAATTACAAATACTAAACAAACCACTCTTAAAAGAACCCTGAAAGTTATCTTACCAAAAAGAACCCCGGGGGTTGCCTTTAGGCTTCCCCCGGGGTTAAAGAGGATGGTACAACCTAAAAATACTTCCCGGAAGTGTTTTCCTAACACTTCCGGGAAGTGGAGCAGGGGGGCAACTAACCCAGAGGGACCGGTTTCCAACCTCTTAAGGATATATATCCATCAAACCTCAGGTCACACCTTAAGGATTAATAGGAAATATCAACCGTTAAGAGGATGGAAACCACCAACCAAAACCTTGGGGACAGGGATAAAATTTTCAATCTCAAATCATAAATAATTCTTTAATCTAGTAACTCGCAACTAGCTAACTAGTTAACACGTAACCAGTAACTATTGCCATATGCCTTTAATGGGGTGGTGGCAGTGGTGGCAGGTGCCGGTAGTTGGATCAAGGTCAATAATTTGAGTATCCCAGCCGGATCGGTAAATTAAAAGAGAGTTGCATTTTGGACAGTAGGTAGATGAGTGTTGAGGGTCCAGGATATTGCCAATATAGACATAATTTAAGCCGATTTTTTTGCCGATCTGCCAGGCGGTCAGTAAAGTTTCCGGCGGAGTGGGAGGGGTGTCGAGCATTTTATAGGCTGGGTAAAAAGCGGTGATGTGCCAGGGGATATCAGGGTCGATGCTTTTAATAAATTGGGCGATTTGGGTTAACTCTTCAGGTGAATCGTTATGATTAGGAATTATTAGGGTGGTGATTTCTAAATGAATACCTTTTTTATGCATATGCTTTATATTATCG
This sequence comes from bacterium, assembly GCA_013152165.1. Lineage (GTDB taxonomy): Bacteria > Patescibacteriota > Microgenomatia > JAADGY01 > JAADGY01 > JAADGY01. Next base: position 2,246 of record JAADGY010000079.1, on the reverse strand, counting down.
AGCACGTAGTCCAGTCTACCTTTAACTATTTTCTTGTAAAAATTGGGATTAAAGCTTTTAAGATCAATGTTGATAGCATCTAGATATGGCGTGATTAACTCAAGGCTTTCTTTTGATTCGAAGCCGTTTGACACAAAAAGGTTGTAAAGGCCATGTTTTTTAGCTAGTTTAGCGGTGTCATAAGCATACTCGATAAAGATGGTTGGTTCATTATAGGTATAGGCGATTGATCGGGCTTTGGTTTTTAGGGCAAGGTCAACAATTTTTGCCGGAGGAAAGTTTTGAGATTGCTGGTTAATAACTTGTTTGATGAGTTTGTCTTTTTGCTTTAAAGGGATGGGGGAGTAGCGAATTTGGCGAGTTGGTTGGGATTGAAAATGGTTTTGGCAGAATAGGCAGCCGAAACTGCAGCCGACGGTGCCGAAGGATAAGGCGATGGTGCCGGGCAGGAAATGGAAAAGCGGTTTTTTTTCGATTGGGTCAAGGTGCATGCCGACGGCTTTGCCATAAACTAAAAGGTAGAGTTTGCCTTTGATGTTTTTCCGCACCCCGCAGACTCCGTATTGGTTTTGGGGTATGGCGCAGTACCAGCGGCAAGCCTGGCATTGAACGGTTTTGTCTTTGATAGGTTTGTAGAGTTTGGCTAGCTTCATAGTCTAGTTTAATTATAGGAAATAGGGAGAATGATTTAAATAGGATAAAATAAAATATGGAGCCGTTAGCTTATAAATACAGACCCCAAGATCTAGATGAGTTTGTTGGCCAGGCAGAGGTTGTTGGTTTGGTGGAAAAGTTTTTGAAGCTTGGCCGGATGCCATCGATGATTTTTTGGGGTCCGCCGGGTACAGGCAAAACTACGATGGCTTTTATCATTGCTAGGCGGCTGAAAGCCGAGTTTTTTCGCTTATCGGCGGTTATTGACGGCAAGGCCGAGTTAAAAAAGATTATTGCTTTGGCCCAGGTGAACAAGACCAATCGGAAGCTGTCTTTGCTGTTTATTGATGAGATCCACCGCTGGAGCAAGGCCCAACAGGATGCCTTGCTGCCCTATGTTGAGGACGGAACGATCGTTTTGATCGGCGCCACCACTGAAAACCCGTCTTTTACCGTCATTTCGGCTCTTTTATCCCGAAGCCAGGTTTTTGTCTTTGAACCCTTGACAAAGCAAGAGATAAAAAAGGTCTTATTAAAGATAATAGGCCAAGAAGAGATTTTCAAAACTCTTAAGATAGATGAAGACGTTGTTGAGTTAATAGCCGACTTGGCTAACGGCGATCTGCGGGTAGGGATTAATATTTTAGAGATGGCGATGATGATGGCGGTCAGTTCGGCTAAGGACAAGCAAGCGGTTATTGATAAAGACATGGTTAAGGCGGCGGTTCAGAAAAGTTTGCGCTATGATCGAGACGGCGATGAGCATTATCACATAATTTCGGCGGTTCATAAGTCGCTGCGCAGTTCCAACGGCAGTGCGGCGGCCTATTGGATTATGCGGATGCTGGAAGCCGGTGAGGATCCGCTTTATATTGCCAGGCGGCTGCTTCGATTTGCCAGCGAGGATATTGGCAATGCCAAGCCGACCGCTATCTTGCTGGCTAACGTTACTTATGATGCCTGCCACAAGATCGGCATGCCCGAGTGCCGAGTCTTTTTGATCCAGCTGGCGTTGTATTTGGCGGCTTGCCCGAAAAATAATACGGCTTATATGGTGGAGAACTTAGCCCTGGCTGATGTTAAAAAGTATGGCAATTTGCCGGTGCCGCTTCATTTGCGCAATGCCCCAACAAAGTTTGAAAAAGCTTGGTTTTGGCAAGGGGTATGAGTATGATCATGACCTGCCAAGCAAACGATCAGGCCAGCAGTGCATGCCGGATAAGTTGAAAGGGAAGAAGTACTATTGATTATTTCAAAGTTCAAAGTGAAAAGTTAGGGAATAAGTAATAAGAAAGAAAAATATTAAGAAATCCGGGAGTGAAAGGATGGAGCAATCTTTCCAGATTTTCGATCCCGGATCGTCATGTATGACGATCCGGGATCGTTAGTGGGTAGGGGCACTGGCCCCAAAAACACTTAAGGGAGTGTGAATAAATCACACTCCCGGAGTTAAGAATGCGGGGAGTTTTAGACCCCGGATCTTTACATTAGGTGTGGCCCCTGCTTGACAGCTTTTCCTGGTAAACCGTATGATTAAACCAGATGTTTAATAAGGCAAGAACAAGGCTGATAAGCTTAGGGCTGGCAGGGCT
>JAADGY010000015.1 GCA_013152165.1 bacterium | reverse complement strand
CCACTAACGATCCCGGATCGTCATGCATGCCGATCCGGGATCGAAGATCTGGAAAGATTACTCCCTCCTTTCGTTCCCGGATTTTTATCTTCTTACTTATTACTTATTAGTTATTACTCCCCCCCGCGTTCCGGGAGTGGTTTTGGGTTAATGCTGGCTCTAAGCTCAACCTATTTTTATGCTATACTGGTGGTATTATGGGGAGAAAGCATAAAAAAAGAAAGCATAAACTAAACAAACGAAGGCGCCTTTCGCCGCCTCAGCCGGCTGCCCAGCCTACCCAGCCCCAACCTTTGGTGCTGTCGGCATTAAAGCCAACCCCAAAGGAAAAACAGCTTGACGACCAAGAAAACCTCGCTCCTTTGACCTACCCGCCAGAGCTGCTTAAGAAAGACATCCTAAAAACCATGCTTATCACCTTTTTTATCCTGCTTTTTCAGATAAGTCTTTACTGGTATGACAAAAGTTTTGGCTTGACCACCCTGCCGGCCAAGCTCGCTTCCTTAACTCATTTATTCTAGGCGAAAATCTCCGATCGCTGTTCTTCTTAAATCAAACAAAAAAGCCGGCACCTGAAGCTTTTGCCCCAAATCCCAAGCAAACTGCCGCACATAAAAACCGCTTGACACGCTGATAGTAATTCTAGCGTGCGGGTAGCCCTTTTTATCTTGGTAAAACTTTGTTAACTTAAGATCATAAATATCAACCGACTTGGTTTTTATTGGAATATTTTCCACTTGCTTTTTTTGCCTGACCCACCAGTACAGCGGTTTGCCTTTATACTTGGCCGCCGAGTATGCGGGGATTTGTTGAACATACTTTCGGGGGAAGTTTCGCAAAACACTCTTGAGCTTATCAAGCTTAACCAATGAAGCCGCTTGATCAGGGGTTATTTGTTGGCTGACGGCCCCTTCCAAATCCAACGTCGTAGTCGTTTGGCCAAACAAAATATCAGCCGTGTAAGTTTTGGCCAAAGATTGGAAATGGGAAAACAATTTAGTGGCCTTGCCGACCAAAATAATCAACAGCCCGCTGGCTAAAGGGTCAAGCGTGCCGGCATGGCCGATTTTTTGGCCAAAAGCCGGCTTTAACAGATTAACCACATCCGCCGATGTTAAACCCTTAGGTTTGTCAATAAGCACAATTTCTTCTGGCATATCTTAATCATAAATGAAAACACAAACCCCATCTTCAAAACTCAAGGTTTTGACTCTGACGATCCCGGATCGTCATTAAACTCCCCTAAATCCCTGTCTTTGCTAAAATGAATTAGTATATGATTTGGTTTGTCCTGCTTCTAACCATTGTTAACGCCGCCCTTTTAGCTTGGATTTTATGGCGGATTAAGATTCTGCCCAGAACCCCCGAACCTTCGCTGCTTGATCTTTTAGATCAAACCAAACATAAAATAGACTCATTAACTCGCCATTTTCAAACCCTTAACAATCAAACCCACAACCTGGACAAAAACTTTAAGCTGTCTTTTTCTTCCTGGGGCCTGGTTAGGTTTTCTGCCTTCGGCGATTTAGGCGCCAATCAAAGCTTTAGCCTATGCCTGCTTAACCCCACCCATAACGGTTTTATCATCACCAGCATTTACACCAAAGACGGCAGCCGCTTATACATCAAGCCAATAGTCAAAAGCAAATCCCCAATCCATTTAAGTCCAGAGGAGCAAGAAGCCCTGGCCAAAGCCAAACGGCATCTAAAATTAATTAAACTAGACACCTAACCGCTTTTTGGTTAAAATCAATCTATGATTCGCCTACAGAAACCCCAAATTATCATCTCGTTGGTTTTAGCCTTCGGCGGTTTACTCGGCGGCTTTATCAGCGGCAAACTGGTCTTTTCCAGCCAGAATCAAAACCCAGCCCCGGTTATCGTTGCCAATCCTGCTTCAGACCAAACAGTCACCCCCCTGCCCAGCGGTCAGCCCAGAACCGAAAGATGCCCCCTAAACGGAGCTCTTCATACCAAAGACGAACGCCAACTGTGGCAAAAACGCCGGCCCCTGTTTGTTATGGTCGAAAACCACAAAGACTCCCGCCCCACCGCCGGCCTTAACAGCACCGACATTGTTTATGAAGCCGTTGCCGAAGGCGGCATCACCCGCTTTGGTTTGGTTTTTTACTGCTCCCAGGAAAAAGACATTAAAATCGCCCCGGTTAGATCAGCCCGGGTTTATTTTGTCAACTGGGCCGCCGAATACGGCGCCGACCCGGTCTATGTCCATGTCGGCGGCGCCCATTGCGACCCGACCACCAAACAAGGCTGTCTTAACGGCGCCAAAGCTGACGCTTTAGGCCTGATCAAAAAGCTGGGCTGGGAGTTCTATAACGACCTTAATCAATTTTCGGTCGGCTTCCCCACCTTTTATCGCGACCCAAACAGATTGGGTAAGAAAATCGCCATTGAACACACCATGACGACCTCGACCTATAAGCTGTGGCGCTACCTAAAAACCAAGCGGAAGCTGACCAACGTCAACAAAGAAGGCGTAGCCTGGGATGAAGACTTTACTCCTTGGTCCTGGCAGCCCAAAGACGAGGTTGCTGAAGGCGACGTTAAAGAAATAAGTTATGATTATTGGAGAGGCTACCCCGATTACAGTGAAAGATGGGTCTATCAAAACGGTGTTTACAAAAGATACAACGGCGGCCAGCTAAGCCTTGATTACAACACCAAGCAGCCGGTCACCACCGATAACTTAGTTATTTTATTCGCTAGCGAAGCCAAAGCCAACGACGGCTACCCAAACAATGTTCATTTAGTTTACGGCAACATCGGCAAAGGCAAGGCTTTAATCTTTTACAAAGGCAACCTAATAAAGGCCAACTGGCGTAAAAAAGACAGGGCCTCAAGAACTATTTTCACCGATTCCAAAGGCAAAGAAGTTAAATTTGTTGCCGGTCGTATCTGGATTTCTATGCTGCCCTTGGGTAATCAGGTAAACTATTAGTATGAGGCAAAACCTGCTGGCTGACATTATAACCTCCAAAGCCAGGATTAAATTATTGATTTTATTCTTTTCCCAGCCCAAAGAGATGTTTTTTGTCCGCCAAATCACTCGTCAAATCGACGAGGAAATAAACGCTGTTAGGCGGGAGTTGGATCGTTTTCATAAAGCCAAGCTTTTAATCAAGCAGCAGCGGGGCAATCGTTTGTTTTACTGGCTTAATCCCAAGCATCCCTTTTACCCCCAGCTTCAGGCCATGGTGGCTAAGGTCGCCGGCCTGGGCAAAGATATTATTTACCATCAGCGCCAGCTGGGCCAAGTTAAATACGCCTTTATCTCCCGCCGCCTATTAGACCACGAGCCGTATTCCGATCAAGCCGTCGACGTTGGCTTTATCGGCCGCCTGATACTTCCAGAGATAACCGCCTTGATCTCTAAACACGAAAAACACTTCCAGCGCGAAATAAACTACACCATCCTTACCCCCGAGGAACTTAGAATTCTATTCCAAAAACGCGACCCCTTCACCATAAAGCTTCTTATCGAACCTAAAATTATGATAATCGGTGATCAAAAGGAGATGACAAATGACGCGCTCTTTAAAAAAACAAGTTAAGGTTGTCAAATGCGGCAACAGTTTGATGGTCAGCATTCCCCATGAAATAGTCAGTTATTTAGGTGTCCAGATCGGCGATTTGGTTGATGTCCACTTGAAAAAAGACACCTACTTGGTATATAGTTTTAAAGTCAAAAGACAATTAAGCTTAACAGATTTCCTTAAAACCAAAAAAACAAAATGAGTCAAAACCGATCCGCCAAGGTCTTTATCTTTATCCTGGTTCTAACCATCTTTTCCCTCTGGATTATTCTGCCTAAAAATTTAAATTTAAAGATTCCTTGGTTTAACCGGCAAACTATAAGCCTTAACCTGTCCCATCCAACCATTGATTTTTCCATCGGCAAAAAGCGAATCTATCGGGACCTGGAGTTTAAATACGGCCTGGATTTGCAGGGTGGGGCGCATATAATTTTAGAAGCTGATATGAATAAATTAGCCGGCGAAGACAGGGAAGCGGCTCTTTTAGCCGCCAAAAACGTCATCGAAAAGCGGGTCAACTTGTTCGGCATCAGCGAATCCATCGTTCAAACCTCTAAAACCAAGGATAAATATCGAATCATCGTTGACCTGCCCGGCGTCGTCGATGTCAACAAAGCCTTGGAATTAATCGGCAAGACGGCTCAATTAACCTTTAAAGAAACCGAGGCTACCGCATCGGCCCAAGCCACTCCCTCCGCCGCTTTATTTTTTCCTACCAAAGATACCGGCTTAACCGGCAAGGACTTGAAAAAAGCCTCCCTTACCTTTGATCCCCAAACCGGCCAGCCCCAAGTCGCCCTTCAATTCAACAGCACCGGCGCCAAAAAGTTTGCAGAAATAACCAAGCGAAACGTCGGCAAAGTAGTTGGCATTTTTCTGGACAATCAACCCATAACCGTGCCTAAAGTCAACGAACCGATCTTAAGCGGCCAGGCGGTCATCAGCGGCAAATTTACCTTGGACGAAGCCAAGGAAATGGTTATTCAGCTAAACGCCGGCGCCCTGCCGGTTTCCTTGAAGGTCATCGAACAGCAAAGAATCGGTCCGACCTTGGGCCAAGAATCGGTCAGGCGTTCGGCTATCGCCGGCTTAATTGGGTTGGCTTCGGTTATGTTGTTTATGTGGCTTTATTACGGCTTTCCCGGCTTTCTGGCCAATTTGTCGCTTATCTTGTACGGCATATATACCCTGGCTTTGTACAAACTCCTGCCGGTGACATTAACCCTGCCCGGCGTGGCCGGTTTTATGCTGTCGGTTGGCATGGCGGTTGATTCCAACATCCTGATCTTTGAAAGAATGAAGGAAGAGCTGCGGGCCGGCCAGCCTTGGCGGTCAGCTATGGAGCTTGGCTTTGGCCGGGCCTGGGACTCGATAAAAGACGCCAACGTCGCTACCCTAACCACCGCCTTTATTTTATTTAACCCATTTAACTGGTCGTTTCTAAACGCCTCGGGCATGGTCCGCGGCTTTGCCTTGACCTTGGCTTTAGGTATTTTAATCTCACTGTTCACCGGCATCGTCGTCACCCGCACCCTGATGCGCCTTTTCTGGCATGAAGCTAAAAATAACAAATTACCGGAAAGCCAATCATGAAGCAAACAATCAAATACCACAAAGTCATCGACTGGATGAAGTACCGCTACCTCTACTTTGCCTTTTCTTTGTTGTTTATCATCCCCGGCTTAATCTCGATGGCCTTATTCGGCTTTAAGCCATCGGTAGATTTTACCGGCGGCACCAACTGGGAGATTCGATTCCTAAAAGAAAAACCGGCCGAAACCCGCATCTATCAAACTTTGGAAAACATTATTAACGTAACCTCGATTATCTCGACCGATAGAAACAGCTATATCCTTAAAGCTCCGCCTTTAACCAGCCAGCAGTTAAGCCAAGCTAAAAAGGCCCTGGAATCAAAATTTGGCCCGATCGAGGAACTGCGCGAAGAAACCGTTGGCCCGGTTTTAGGCAAGGAGCTGCTTCGCAAAACCATCGCCGCCGTCATTTTAGCCTCTACCCTGATTTTATTGTATGTAACCTTTCGTTTTAAAAACAGTTTGTTTGGCATATCAGCCATCTTAGCTATGATCCACGACAGCCTTATTCTGCTGGGCGCCTTTTCTTTGCTTGGCCATTTTTACGGCGTAGAAGTTGACACTCTTTTTGTCACCGCCGTCCTGACTATCCTGTCATTTTCGGTCCATGATACTATCGTGGTTTATGACCGCATCCGCGAGGCCCAGCGCCTGTATCCAAAGTTATCCTTTAAAACCTTAATCGACAAAGCCGTTACCGAAACTTGGGTTAGATCTCTTAATAATTCCTTGACCATAATCTTTATGCTTCTGGCCTTAATTTTATTAGGCGGCACCACTGTTAAATGGTTTATGGTTGCTTTGCTTATTGGCACTATCTCTGGCACCTACTCGTCTACTTTCACCGCCGCCCCCCTATTGTACGTCTTGTATCTTTTTAAGAATAAACGTAAATAAACCCAATTTTTAAGCAAATCAGCCCATCTTGTTGTAATATTCCCATGGTAAAATATTTCACACATGAATGAAGATCCAACTTGGCAGCATGAATCATTAGCAAAAACAGATTCAATCGTTTTAAGTAAACAAGACTTAGAGATTGCATTGCCGAAAAAACTTGAGATTTTTCCAGGCGGATCTGCACACATTGGACCCGTGAATGACTTAGGCATTTCCCCAAAATTTCAAAACTTTTTAACCTTGGCTATCCATCAAGAACAGCTAGGTTTAAGACTTTGGAATATCAGTGTAAAATCACGTCTTGCTCAAGCGGGATTAGAAATATCACTTGTTTATCGCAATAATGCTTTTTTTATTCACATCCTTAACCTTAACCCATCTATAACTTGGCAATTTGACAAAGGATATCTGCCTGTTGGCAGGTTGTTTGCAGCTAATGGGGGAGAAATCAAGCCAGCTGGATTGCCCATAACTCATCTAGCTGTTTTTCCATCCGAACCAAAAGTTATAAATATTCAAGATATCCTACACATTGATAGATCACAAGTGCCACAACGAATGGGGGCCACCTGGTACCCGGCTAATCAAGTAGAGCTTCGAGCTGGGAAGTTTTTTTTATGTAAAACCGGGGAAATACATGTCCCACCTGGTCAAGTATGGGAACTGTTAAGAATGGGGATAATTTCAGAAAGCGGCGGGGGTAATTTACACTTGAATTCTAGAATTTTAGATTCAGGTTATCAGGGCCCTGTAATATTAGAAACAATAAGTGATGGTTTACCTGTCACTGAGGCCATATATCGCATCTATAACCAAGTAACATTAATATAAATGATTACTACCCTTTTATCCAAGCAGCCGTA
>JAADGY010000074.1 GCA_013152165.1 bacterium | reverse complement strand
AACCAGTTGATAAGCCTTGCAACTTTTTTAAAACTGGGTAAAATAAAGACAGCCATTTTGATTAGTTTAATAGTTTTCATCTTTAGTTTAGTTGTCGTTGGCGTTTTCTTATGATTAGTTTAAAAAAAGTCAGTAAATTTTTTGGCCGATTCAAAGCTTTAGATGAAATAACATTTCGATTAAAAAAAGGTGAAACCACTGCCTTTTTGGGTGTCAACGGCGCCGGCAAAACCACCACCATGCGCATAATAAACGGCATCCTGGACCCTGACTTAGGCGAGGTTAAGATAGACAAATACAGCCCGGCCGATAACCCGATCAAAGTCAAGCAAATAATCGGCTACCTGCCCGAAAACAACCCCCTATACACCCACCTTCGTGTTTCCGAATATCTTCACTTTATCGCCCAAGTTAGAAACCTGCCCGGCTTCCCCCATCGATACAAGCATCTTTTTACCCATATGGGCATCGCCGCTGTTTGGGATCAGAAGATAGAAGAAATCTCCCGCGGCTACAAACAAAGGGTCGGCCTAACCGCCGCCTTAATCCACCAGCCCAAGGTTTTGGTTTTAGACGAACCCCTATCCGGTCTTGATCCATTGCAAAAGGAAGAAATCACCAGCCTGCTTAAAACCCTAGGGCAAAAAACTACCATTTTATTTTCCACCCACGTTCTTTCCGAAGTCGAGAGCTTATGCTCCAACATCATCATTATCCACCAGGGCAGAATCATTTTTGCCGGTTCCTTGTCAGACTTTACCATGCATCAAACTCAAATCGAAGTAGTCTATCAAGGGCCCAAAAAACTAACCAACCTTATACTCAAAGATCTGCCCCGCCTGTCCCTTCATCAAATCAAGCCTGTTTCAGCCAAAACCTGGCATGCGGTTTTTAACCTTGCCGCCGGCCGGCCCGATCGGTATCTGAAATCCATCTCGGCCGCTGTTGCTGAAAACAAAGGCTTAGTTACCCAACTAAACATCCGCAAACAAAGCCTGGAAAGCTTATTTACTAAATTAACCGACAAAGCCAATGATCAAAAAGCCAAAGATTAAATTTATTAACTGCCGGCCGATGATAGGCTTGGTCCTTAAGGATTTGAAAGCTTTTTTTCTGTCCCCTGCCGGTTATCTGCTTATCGGCGTTTTTGATTTGGTTTTGTTATGGCTGTTTTTGCAAAACTTTTTTCTTATCGGCCAGGCTGACTTAACCGACTTTTTTCTTAGCCTGCAGTGGGGGGTTTTGATTTTAGCCTCGGCCCTAAGTATGAAAACCTTTGTCGAAGAGCGCCAAAAACAAACCCTGGAGCTGCTTTTGTCCCTGCCCACCTCGCCGGCCCAGCTGGCTTTGGCTAAAATCATCACCGGACTTATTATTTATTTAATCGTCATCATCAGCCTGATTCCCTTTGTTGTCATCGTCAGCCTGCTTGGCCCGATAGATTTTGGCCTAACCGCCTCGGCCTTTTTGGGCAGTTTCCTGCTTTTTGCCGCCTTTTACACCTATGGCATTTTTATCTCACTTTATTTTAAAAACATGATTATCTCGTTTTTATTCACCCTTTTTTCCTTGTTTGTTATCTATCTGGCCGGCACCGGCTTTATCCTTGACCGCCTGCCGGAGCTTATCAGCCAATCATTGGCGGCCTTTAGTTTCAAAAACCACTACCAGTCCTTTCTTTTAGGCACTCCGGCTGTTTCCGACCTTGTTTTCTTTTTAACTCTGCCTCTTTTGTTTTTAGAGCTGATCATTATTAGGTTAAACCGCAAAGACAAAATCCTATGACCAGGATAAAAATTAGTTTTTCTAACTTAATTAAACCCATTCTGCCCGGCCGCCGCTTTGAAGCCGCTGTTTTAATCACCCTTTTTGTCTTAGTCAACCTTGTCGCCTTTAACCTGGGTTTTTATCGACTGGACCTGACCCAAGACAAGCGCTTTAGCTTATCCCCCGTTACCCGTCAGATTTTGACCCAGCTGCCGGATCAGGTTTTAGTCAAAGTTTATGTTTCCAGCAAGGTTCCGGGCAAGTTTGTCCCCTTGAAAAACTATGTCTTGACCTCGCTTTTAACCATGCAGCGCATTTCCCATGGCAAGCTTAAGGTTCTTGTCTATGATCCGGATAAAGATGCCCAAAAACAGCAGGAGGCCAAAAACTATAACCTGCCTGAGGTCGAGTTCACCGTTATTGAAAATGATCAATTTCAAACTAAAAAAGGCTACTTTGGCTTGGTCTTATCTTTTACCGACCGAACCGAAACCATCCCGGTTTTTGACAAAATCGACACCTTTGAGTATGAGTTCATCCGCCGGCTGTTAAAAATCACCGCCTCGCACCAAGCCAAGCTGTATCTATCCGACAATCATCAGGAAAAATGGGATAAATCAAAGTTTTTTAGGCAAGAGCTGGCCAAAAATTATAACCTAGTTAACATCTCCATCGCCGACCAGGATTTGCAAAACCTTGATAAGCAAAAAGCCAAAGCCATCTTTATTTACAACCCCCAATCCACTTGGCAGGAAACCGAAATAGAAAAACTCAAAAAATGGCAGGCCCAAAACAAAAACATCGTTATCTTTGCTGACGGCATGAGCCTTGACGATAACTTTATGCCGATTTTTAACTTTGCCAAACACAAAAACCTTCTTCAAGCCTTCCAGGTTGACATGCCCCAAAAACTGCTTTTGGCTAAAAAGGGCGAAGTCATAAGTTTCACCTCTCCCAACATCCCCTTCCCCGTCTTTCAATATTATGGTTTTTGGCTGAAAGCCAAGCCGTCCGATGTTAACCAAGATCTGGCTTGGAAAAACGATATTATCGGCTCGGTTTTCCCTTGGACTTCTTACCTGGAGTTTGACGCTAAAAACTCCGATTACACCCCCATCGTTACTTTTAAAAACATCAACAAGGTTACCTGCCCTTGCAGTATCCAGCCCGGCACCTTTAAATTTGATCCATCAAAAACCGATCAAGCCGTTTCGGCCCTGCTTTACCAGCCTCAAAACGCCGGCAAGGTCATAATCCTGGCCGATGCCGACCTGGCCGCCGACGACATTATCAAACGCTATCCCCAAAACCTTAAGCTGGCTTTGGATTTAGTTGATCTGCTGGCTTTTGATGAGAGGTTGATACTTTTAAGGTCAAAAACCATTCTAACCAGATCCCTGAAAGACCTTTCCCCTTCACAAAAGCAGGCCTATAAAATATCCATCCTAGCTTCACCGGTTTTGGTCCTTATCAACCTGGCCGCTTTGATTTATTTACTTAATCGCTTTTATCATAAACGCTTAATATGGACAGAATGAAGCCAATCAAACTAAAACATTACCTGCTTGTTTTCATTCTGCTTTTGTTGTTGGCTTTCTTTTTTGTTTTCAAGATAACCTCCAGCAAAATATTTGGCCCCCAAAACACCTACGCCAACCCTCTTTACCGCCAATCCATCAACCAGATTGATTTTCAGTTTGCCCCGTCAGATTCAAAAACCAATTACTCCCTTACCTTTAATCAAGACAAATGGTGGTATAAGCAGGACGAAAAAATTCTGCCGGCTGATTATTCGCTGGTTGAAAAAATAATAACAAGCCTGACTTCTTTATCAACGCTTCCCATTATTTCAACCAACCCCCAGTTCCTGGACCGCTTCAAGCTGGATAAAAAAACCAAAACAACGCTTATTTGGCACACTCCCCAATCGGCTGTAAGCCTTTATGTTGGTAAAATGGCTCCTGATTTCCAAAGCACCTATGTCATGTTCGAGGCTGACGGCCCGGTTCTTTTGTTAGAGGGAGTTGACAGGTTTGTTCTGGTGCCTTCCGATCCAATTCTATACAGTCCCTTGTCCAGCCTTTCCTATACAATAAACGATCTTGCCTCTTTGCAAGCCACCGACTCTGCCAAAAAGAAAGAAATCAGCTTGGCCAAAAACAACGGCCAATGGTATCTTCAAGGCCAGAAAATAAGCCAGGTTAAGCTGGAAAGATGGCTGGATAATTTAAAAAATCTGCGGGGTGATGCAGTAAAATCAATCAATCAGGTACAATTAAACTCGCGGCCTCTTTTATCCATCAAAGCCGCCTTTAATCAAAAAACCGTCAACCTATCGGTTTATTCGGAAAAAAACAACCAAAACCTTTGGTTGGCAACCGATTATCTGCCTGGTTATCTTTGGCAGATAAGCCCGGGGATTAAAGACAGGCTTGTTTTAAAAGCAGAGGAACTAACTGTATCTTCGACTCCGGCCCCGCTTGACCATTAGCACTTAATATGATAGACTGCTAACAGCATGGTAAAAACTAATCAACCTCAACCCAAACGGTTTTCTTTGCCATTAGCCCCGATTCGGGAAGGCATGCTTTTCCCCCACAACGAGGTGGTCTATAACTTCGGCCGGTCAAAATCGGTTATGGCCGTCGAGTCATCCTTTAACACCAACCGGCTTATCTTTTTAACCGCCCAAAAAGACCCGACCGTTTCCAGGCCGACCCCCGACCACCTATATCAGCTTGGCGTTATCGGCCGGATCGAAAACGTCATTAAAACCGAGCGGGATTTAAATGTTTTCATTAAAGGGCTGTACCGAGCCAAAATTATCAAATGGCACGCCACCGAACCGTTTTTCTTGGTCGACACCGAAGTTGTTAATGAAAGAGTTGTCCGCGACGAAGAAACTCTGGCCTTAATGAAGTATCTTTTAGGCCAGTTCCGCGAGATATTGAAGCTAGGCAAGCAAATCGATGTTATGGTTTCGATGCGTTTGATGTCGACCACCAACCCGGCCGAGTTTGCCGACCAGCTGGCTTTCTTTTTGGATATAAACCACAAAGAAAGACAGCAATTACTTGAAGAGCTGGATGTTAAAAACCGGCTGGTTCAAATCGCTAAATTCATTTCTAGAGAAATCCAGATCGCCGAAATCGAAAAGAAAATCGTCACCAAAACCCAAGAAAAAATGAGCCGGTCGATGCGGGAAGTGGTTTTGCGGGAAAGAAAAAAGACTATTGAAAAAGAGCTTAACAAACTGGGTGCCGAGGTCGAAGAAGACGAAGGCATTGGCCAATTAAAAGCCAAGCTTAAAAAGGCCGGCATGCCCAAGGACACATATCAAAAATGCATGAAGGAATTTAAGCGCCTTAAGCAAATGCCGCCGATGCATCCGGAACATTCATACATCAGAACTTATCTAGAAATTATGGCCGAACTGCCTTGGGGCAAAGAAACTCCCGACTCGCTGGTTATCTCTAAGGCCAAAAAAATACTAGATGAGGATCATTACGGTTTGGAAGAAGTTAAAGAAAGAATTCTTGAACACCTAGCCGTCATGAAGCTTAAAAAAAACGGCAACTCTAAAAAAGCCAAAGATCAAAATTATAAACCAACCATTTTGTGTTTTGTCGGCCCCCCAGGTGTTGGTAAAACCTCGGTCGGCCGTTCAATTGCCAGAGCTTTAGGCCGCAAATTTGTCAGGGTTAGTTTAGGTGGAGTCAAGGACGAGGCTGAAATCCGCGGCCACCGCCGCACCTACGTTGGCGCTATGCCCGGCCGCATCGTCCAAGCTATCCGCAGTGTCGGCACCCGCAACCCGGTCATTATGTTGGATGAGGTCGATAAGCTTGGCACCGATTTTCGAGGCGATCCATCATCCGCCCTTTTGGAAGTTTTGGACCCGGAGCAAAACAAAGAATTTGTTGATCATTATGTAGATGCCCCCTTTGATCTGTCTAAAGTCATGTTTGTTTGCACCGCCAATGTTTTGGATACCGTCCCGCCGGCTCTAAGAGACAGGCTGGAAGTTATCCGCTTTCCCGGATACACCGAGGATGAAAAGCTTCAGATAGCCAAAAGATACCTGGTCCCCAAACAGTTGAAAAACCATGGCCTAACCACCAAAGATATTGTTTTTTCAGACAAAATTCTGCGCGAGATTATCCGCTACTACACTCGTGAAGCCGGCGTTCGCGAACTGGAAAGGCAAATCGCCAAAATCATGCGCAAAATCGCCCGCCGCAAAGCTGAAAATAAAAAATACAATCCGCAGTTGACTCTAACCGCCATCCACCGCATGCTTGGTCCGCGCCTTTACAACCAAACCCTGCCGGAGCAAAAAAACATGATCGGCATCGCCACCGGCTTAGCCTGGACTTCCAGCGGCGGTGAGATTTTATTCATCGAGGTTACGCCGATGCCGGGCAAGGGCAACCTAATCCTTACCGGCCAGCTGGGAGATGTGATGCGCGAATCCGGCCAGGCCGCCCTTTCCTACGTCCGCAGCCGCTGGCAGGAACTGGGCTTAAAGAAAAACTTCTACCAGGAAATAGATCTGCATATTCATGTGCCGGAAGGCGCCGTTCCCAAAGACGGTCCATCAGCCGGCGTAGCTATCGCCACCGCCATTGTTTCTGCCTTGACCAAAATTCCGGTTAAAAAAGACGTTGGCATGACCGGCGAAATCACCTTGCGGGGTAGGGTGTTGGAAATCGGCGGCGTCAAGGAAAAAGTCATCGCCGCCCATCGAGCCGGTTTAAAAACTATCATTTTACCCAAAGATAACAAGAAAAACCTGATTAAAGTCCAGCCGGATGTCAAAAAGGCGCTTAACTTTAAATTCGTTACCCACATGGATCAAGTCTTAAAAGAAGCCTTGACCAAGCCCATCAAACTGCCAAGAGCCAAATAAGTCTCCAACTAACTTTTAAAACCGCTAGCCCAACCTCTGCTGTTTTCCACTTTTTTGAACCGCTTAATCCGATTACTCAAAGCTTTATTTAGTCGGTATAATAAAACAGCAAACTTTCGCCTTAACAATTAAATTATTTTGCGGCCCCGTCGTCTAGCGGCCTAGGACATCAGGTTCTCATCCTGAAGATCGCGGGTTCGAATCCCGCCGGGGTCACAAATTTAATTAAAAGTTCAAAGTGAAAAGTTTAAAGTTTTTGCAGATCAAATAATTAACCCTGAAGATTTAAATGCTGGTTTTGATTTTCAACTATAAGTGGTTTCCG
>JAADGY010000041.1:8138-8703 GCA_013152165.1 bacterium | reverse complement strand
GGTTAGTCAATGTTTTGAGGAAGCTCTTGATCTAACCCGTACATGCAAAACCTCTAGCCAATTTTCGAGGTTTTTAAAAGAATTAGGTAAAAAAATAGAGGGTGAAAATAAAACGAATTATCGTAATTTGTCGGCGGATAAACCAACTACAAAGCTGTATAACATTGCTTTGATATTTCGAGAATTAAGACAAAAAATTGAGGCGGGTGATTTCGAGTATGGAGGTGATGTGATGTCATTTTTAAGTAGTGGAAAGAGGGCTTAAAAGGTTTCCATACCTATTTGTTTAACGATTTATTCAGGGAATTGTCTACTTACTCATAGTGGGAAGCGTTGTTTTCGGTTTACACTTTTTTACAGCTGACCGATTGTTGATTGGCAAAACCTTACGCTGTTTATAAAATCAATACAGTGGCTTTTATGATATATTTGAATAAACAAAATGACTAAAAAGATCTTGCGGCTTTTTGGTTTAGTTTTGATTTTGGGTCTTGCTTTCAAGCTCTTTTTTCCCGCCCCGGCCGTAACTGTCAAATTAATCTCTCAATACCTGCAGGTTTCTTAC
>JAADGY010000041.1:0-8117 GCA_013152165.1 bacterium | reverse complement strand
TCCATATTGACCCAGCCCAAACCAGTTATGATACGTGGCAGGGTAATCTGGCTGATAATAAAACCCAGTGGCAGGAAATAGAATATAAAGCTAAACTGCTTTCTGTTTGGTATAGCTTGCCATCTTTACCTGTCATTTTTTCAGCTAGCGAGGTTAATTTAGAGTCGCACGAACTAGAGGATCGAATCAAGTTAATTTTTGACAAAGCCCCGCCGGGACAAAAAATTAAAAAAGTCATGGATTATCTTGGTTCGGATGCCAAAACGGCTCAAAAGGCCGTAGAACAAGCCTATCAAATCGATGCCCAAACCTACCGGCACAAAGACCGGGTTTACACTCGACTGGCTAAAATCAGCCTAGAAACTCGCGATGCTTCCTATATTATTGTTGCTGTCGGCGGCACGGTTATAAGCGGGGGCGAGCTGTTAGCGGCTAAACAAATGGCTCTAAAAGCCATACAAGCTGGAGCAAAACTGAAAGTGACTCAAAGCATTGCTTCAGCGGCTTACAATGGTTTGGCGGTTGCTTTTAACGGGGCTGACGTGGTTTTGGCTATTGGCGAAAAGGGAGCTGTCATCGCCGATAACCGCCAACTAAAAACCGTTCTTGTCGATGCTCGCCAAAGAATCGGGCCGGTGACGACGGTCCTCGCTATAGTTGATTTTAAAGAGGGGTTAAAAAACAAGCCCGGCAATTGGGTGACTCTTGCCGGTTACGCTCAGGCTATCAACGACTGGCTTAACAAGGGCCAAACTCCGCCCCAAATGACGGTTAATTTAACTGACCAGGGTGCAAAAATTGATTATTCCATAAAGCCGGACATTATCCAAACCTATTTCAGATCGCCCCCAGAACAAGTGTTAATGCGCGACGTCAAAGCTATTTTTCCGCACGGCATCTATTTTATCAACAATCAAACTATAACTGTGGATAAAATTCAACCTCAAACCAGTACTAATTTAATGCCGGCTCAATCATCGCCCCCGCCATCGCCAAGCGGCGATTTTTTTGACCGGTTTTGCCAAGTTTTTATTGATTTTATGAAGATTAAGGGGGAACCTAATTATCCTATCAAAACCAAAACCGACTGCATCAGCCAATTTAACCAGAAAGTTGAAAGGAGCATAATCAAATGCCGGCAAGCCCCGGTCCAAGAAAGACAAGGTGTTGTTTGCAACCGGGAAGCTGTCTCCGCTTTGATTGAAAAAACCGTAAGGCAAGAGCTTCTTATCCATATGCAAAAATACTGCCAAAGCCAATGCCATGATTCAACCTGCCGCTCGGTTTGCTGGGAGGTAAGCCGATTCTGACGATCCGGGATCGTTAGATTGATTAGTGCGGCTTATTTGAACTTCTCTTTTACGGCATCATAAATTTGTCTACTTTCAGGTTTAGAGTTTAGCAGTTGGGGATTGATCTTTGCTTTTTGGATTATTTGCCGGGCTTGGTTTTTGGTAATTTGCCTGCCATAAATTATTTTATGCCATTTTATTAAACCAAACATCAATGAATTTTTAGCCAACTGGCCCTCGTGTTGATACAAACACCAACGCAGGAACAATCCTAAATCTTTGGTTTTGATTGGATCTTCTCTTCTGATTAAATCTATGACCGCTGAGTTAGTTTTAGGCTGGGGATAAAATTTGGCTTTAGGTACGGTAGCTATAATTTTGGGAACAAAAAAACAACTAAAAATGGGTTTTTGCTGGATGGTTTTAACCGCTTTTAAGGGTATCAATAAAATAACTTTGTCATAAAGCAAAAAAGTTAAGTTATGCAGCAGGGGCTCCAAAAGGCTGTAGGGCAGATTGGAGACAACTTTATTAAACTTTGCCTTTTTTAAGAATTTGCCCCTAAGCTGGAAATACTTAACCGCGCTGGCATAATGCATTTCTACATTGGGCGGCAAGCCCTTTAAAATTGGTTTAAACCGGTGATCGACTTCAAAAGCAATTACCTTGCCTGCCTGGCGAGCCAGGGCTTTTGTTAAGTTTCCAATACCCGACCCTATTTCCAAAACCGTGTCTTTTTTATTAAGCTTAGCGGATTCGACCGTTAGATTGATTATTTCTTCATCCTTCATGAAAAACTGGTCCAGGCTGGGATTAGGCTTTAGATCGTGTTTTTCCAAAATCCTTTGAACATCCATGATTAATTGTAATCTAAATTCCATCGGCTCTGTTTCTAGAGCCGATATTTTAGCAGAATCAAAAGACATGCAGTACAATAAATTAATGCTGTCTAGGAAAATGCGGCTGGTCTTTATTTTTGGCGTTTTGTTTAGCGGGTTCTTATTAGGTATGATTTATCAATTCAACCAAGATATTCCTGAAATAGATCAATCTCAAATTACCTATAAATCACTGAAAATAAAACTGAATAAGTTAAAATCCGAAAATAAACAGTTAAATCAAGAGCTCCAAGCTAGTGCTGAAGATAGTGCTGTAAGGATTGACCATAGGGTTATAAATTATTCACCAGGAGATTTTGGTTTGTTTTTAACAGTGCCGGCTAACACGAAAGTTTCAGTAACAACTTATAGGTATAAAGGGAAAATTATTGTCAAAAAAAGCCTTCAAATTAATGATTATGCAGGCATAAGCGTCTGGCATTATATGAGCGAATTCCACCCCAGAATGGAGGATTTTCCGCTGGATCTAGCTACCTTTGACGGCTATGAAAACAATACTGCCTACGCTACCTTAACTGCCTATGATCTTATAAAACAACTTCGAACCGCTACCGACTATTATATTACTAAAGAAGGGGTGAAGATGCTTTTTGGGTACCAATATGCTCCAAAAACTATTGGGACGGTTGATTTAACCACCTATACGACTAGGTATTCAGTTTATAACCAAAGGCTTAAAAAAATGTACACCATCAAACCTACTATCGTAAGAGTTTGGTATTCAGACATCAGTGGCGTTCCGGTCAGCAAAACTGACCCTGAAGTTATTAAGGCCAAACAAAAACTTAAGAAAATAGTAGATCAGATTGATTTTTCTGCATTTAGAATTCAAGAGCCAAAGCTGCCAAATTAGGTTTAGGTTTGGAATCTGCTTCCTTCCCCATGAGTGTTAATCGCACAAAGAGTTTGTGGTTTATAAAGCCTTAATAAATTAAGCCAAGGATGATTATTTTCTAATGCGCCAAGGGGCAGGCCGCCCCTAGAGCTGGCGCCTTGCAACAACAGATGTGGGGTAAAATAAACTATGGCCCCTCAGCTTTCACCTGATTTTACCGAGGACAGAAAAACACGAAGAAAGCTAAGCCGCCGAGATGCGCTTAAAATGAGCTTTTTATTTGCTTTAACCACAGCATTGGAAGCTGTTCGGAGCCGTTTGAATCTATTACCAAATAAAACATCCACAGAAGATGTGACTGAAGCTTATCCAAAAGAAGAGACAGGAAAAGAGAATTTAGTCCGACGTTATTTCCAAGAAACAGCTTTAGCATTAAAAGAGACGGTGACAACTAGAGTTATAACTGATTGGGAGATGCCGTTTCCTTACCTAGGGCCGATGCGGCGATATGATGCAGCAGATAATTTAACTATCACACCCCAGCATAAACCAGAATTTTTGATAAAATTATTAAGGACGTATAATCAGGGCCAAACAAGTTATGTTGAATTAAATCAGCCTTTGGTTGATGAATCGGGTAAAACAATTGCTGAACAAGCAGCTATTATAGATAAAAATAGACAGGGTTTAAGTTTGAGTTTAACTGCTGAAAACCCGATTAATCACCACTTGTTTAATTTTGTGGTTTATAAATCTAAAACTGATCCTTCGTATTTTCAAGGAACGGTTTTTTATTTTCGCGGCATAGATCGATCAGACAATGATGTTATCTCTCAACTGTTAACCTTTGCCGGTTACGATGTTGTAACCATAGGCTATGCCGGAGCTAAAGCTGACAACACTATTCCGCTGATGGATTTTGATTTTAGTGATGGCATTCAAATGGATGATATTAAACCCAACCTTAAACAGGTATCAAAACTGAATTTTTTCGAGTCAGAAGATGCAGCCACAGCTTTGCTCCTTGCGGATACATTAGGTTTAATTGATTCAGGCAGTTTGATTCATGTTATAGGAGTCTCGTATGGCTCAACTCAAGCTGTAAATTTTAGCCTTTTGGCCGAACAACTTGATTATCAACTGGGTAAATTAGTGACTTATGCCGGCATCCATGATTTTGCCAGTTGGCCTGATGAGTATGCCCGGTTGATAAGGCCGCTACCTTTTTTCCACTTAAGCCGCCAGGAGTTGTTCCATCCAATCCACACCTATAGAAAACTAACATCCATCCTATCTCCAGTTATTTCCTTACCGATAATGCGGCCGAGTGTTGAAAAAGTGGTAATTATTCATGGCGATCAAGATAAGCTTGTTGACCCTGAACAATCCCAGAATTTAGCTCAAGTATTAGCTAGGGCTAAGATTCCTTATTCTTTATTTATGATCCCGGAAGTGGACCATATCGGCCGGCCAGACAATATTAAGCGCTTAACTACCAACCCAGCTAGTCAGGCTAGGTTACGACAAATGCTCAGGTCCAATCTTTCTTCTCAACAGGCAGAGTTGATTACCACATGGTTACAAGAACAAGATGTTAATAATCCTTTTCTAAGAGCTGAGCTGATTATGCGATTAGGCGGTTTTGTTTCAAATTAAGATCAATAAATATGGAGGTATATAATAAAAAATGACACCTATTACACCCGGCACTTACCGGCATTATAAAGGCAAGTTATACGAGGTTATAGGCATAGCCAAACACAGCGAGACATTTGAAGAGTTTGTGGTTTATAAAGCCCTTTATAAAAGCAAAAAATTCGGCGATTATGCCTTATGGATTAGGCCCAAAGACATGTTTTTTGAAGAGGTAGAGGTAAACGGCAAGAAGGTAAAAAGGTTTGAAAAGGTGAGATAGGACTGCAAGCCGGGTTTAACAAGATCAAGATTTTAGGTTGGTGTTTTAAAAATCGACAGGTTAATGCTTAAATTTCTTGTGATAGACTAAAATATATGCTAAGGGGCGTCGTTTTTGACATGAATGGAGTGATTATAGATGACGAGAGGGTTCATCAAGAATCTTGGCGGCGGCTTTGCCGGAAATATGGATTTCATGTAACAGAGGAGGAGTTTCGGACGCAAATCTTTGGTCGGACTGAGTTAGACACCCTTAAATATCTGTTTAAAGACAACCTTGATCCAGACAAGCTCCAATCGTATTTAAACGAGCGAGTTCAGATAGCCATGGAGATCCTAGGCCCAAATCCTAAACCCACAGCCGGCGTAGTGGAGTTTATCAAGAATCTTTACAAAGTAGGCATACCTATAGCCTTGGCCACCAGTTCCCGCCGGCCATATACGCAGTTTGTGTTAGACAGATTCGATATCAAGCACTTCTTCAAGTGTGTTGTTACAGCCCAAGACATTAAGCATGGCAAGCCTGATCCGGAAATTTACCTAACGGCCGTCGAGTGCATCGGGGTGGATCCGCTGGCTTGTGTTGCTATTGAAGATTCTGTTTCAGGGATTACCTCAGCCAAAAGAGCCGGCATGAAAGTGATAGGCATTACCACTACTCATTCTGCCAGCCAACTGCAAGGGGCTGATATGGTTATTGATTCTTTTAAATCTTTGGAAACCAGGGATTTAGAGAAGTTATGTTCTTAGATTTTTTGCAAAAAATTAAGGATTGAAAGTGTCTCTGAACTTTTTAAGAGGTTGAAGGATGTCCTCTAACTTGTCGTACTCAATGATAAAGTGGGCAATTCCTTTGGCGGTATCTTTCAATTTAGTTCCCTTTTTAAGGATAATCACGATTTTCTTGCCGGCACCAAAAGCCACCCCCGCTTCAATAGCTCGCCCAGTAGAACATTGGGTTAGATCTATTAATAAAGCATCGCAGCTTAAAATAGCCTGCTTAGCCAATGACATTAGCTGTGTCGGATTAGAAATTGGTTGGTAATTTTCTACATCTCTGATAAAACAAAAATCTTGAAATCCAGCTGATCTGACAATCCGGCTTAATCTATCTATATAGCGCTTATTTGTACCGGATTTAAAAGGTACAGTAAGAAAGATTTTGGCTATTTTAGTTGGCTTGTTCATAACTTAATTTATTTAAAGCACTCGCGGATAGAATTAAGTCTTTTTTGCCTGAAAACGGGGAAAAACTTGGCCAATTTCCACAAAGGCGTTGGTAGGTTATCAAGATCGAACCATTGCCAGCCATCGCATTTGCGGGGTTCCAGGTTTTTTGGTTCTTGTTTTCCCTCCAGCCAACAGGCAATATCTATGGTGACATGGTGCCTGTTGTTGTCAAAGTTTTCTTCAATCCAAACAATTTGATCAATGACAATTTCCAGACCGGTTTCTTCCCTAACTTCCCTTTTGACCGCCTCGGTTAATTTTTCTCCCTCTTTAACATGGCCGCCGGGGACATGCCATTTGCCGGCGCCGGCAATACCTTTGCCCCGTTTGCCTAACAAAACCTGTAGCTTATCTTTATGTTTTTTGAAAATAACCGCATCAACAGCCAAATACGGCCTTTTTTCATTTTCGCTATCCCAACAAACGTCATTGGCAACGGTCATTATATAAATAATAGCACTGTAGTTGAATATTGGAATCTTAAGGCACTAGACTTGTGCCAGTTTTGGCTGTTTAAGCTTATAAAAAAACCAAGTAGCCAAGCCAAAGGCAAAAGCAGTCCCGCCCAAGACGCCAAAGCCCAAAGACAGGTTTTTATCTACCAATAAGCCAACAAACGGATTCGTAGCCGCGATTAAAATGCCCCTGACCATGCCAAAAAAGCTTGAAACCGTGGCTCTCACTTGGGATTGAATATGTTTTTGAGCAAAAACCGAGATAATTTCCCGCCCGGTCAAGCCAAAGACGCCGCTTGTGGCAAACCAAAAAATGATGCCAAGCCACGAGTTGGTCAGGGCAATGGTTGCGTAACCTAAGCCGATGGCCAGAAAGCTTAGGATTAGATAATTTTTGGTCCCTACTCGGCCGATAATTTTTTGCCAAACCATCATCCAAATAACCTGGACAATAATCAAGGTGGAAGGTGGCATGAAACAAGCCATAATACTGGAGGCTGATATTCAAGCTGGCCAGCTTGACCGGATAAAGCCAGATGATAAAATAGCCAAGGCCATAAAGCATAGCCCCTTCAATCATCAGAAATCTTAAGCTCAGGCTGTTTTTAACCAGCTTCCAGCCGTCGAATAAAATATGATGCCAGCGCTTAACCTCGCTGCTGTTTTGGATCGTGGTTTCCTGAAATTTCAAGCTGGCCACAATGCTGATTGAGATAAGCAAGCCATTGATTAAAAAGATCTGGCTTAAGCTGATAAAGTTGGTTAGCCAACTGCCGATATTGGCTCCCAACATAATTGCGACTAGAGTGATAATTCTGTTTCTGGAAATGATCTGGCCAAACCACCTGGTTTGTTTGGCTTGTTTTAAGCTGTCGTAAACTATGGCTTGGTCCGAACCTGATTTCAAGGCCATGGCTATGGCCAAGATAAACTCGCCTAGGGCAAACCACCAAAAGCTGTGAACTTGGCTATAGATAATAAAACCAACAACGGTTAAAGCTCCGCCTAAAGCCAAACTGACCCGCCGGCCCCATTTGTCAGCGACAGCGCCGGTGGGAATTTCTAAAAGAAAGATCGAGACTTGGAATAAAGCTTGCAAGCTTTGGATCTCAAACTGGCTAAGGCCGTTTTCTTTGAAAAACGGCACCAAAATGGCAGCAGCAATCCAGAAAGCATTGAAAAATGACCAGAGATGGTAGATATAAACATTGCGCCGCCACATGAGATAAATTATACACCGTTGAAAGATGAAGTTATGACAATTTAGTTGAGGTTGATACTGTTGAAGGAGAAGTGAAAGTATTAGACAAAGGTTAAAGCAGGTAATCTTTATGATATTTAACCGAATGGGGGGGATTTGTTATAATACCATTGGCAAGGTTCTCAAATGGATATAAGACAAATCATTAAAAGAGATATAGAAACCCATAAGGACAATTGTTATTTTCAAACTCAACCCACTCAAGCATTCTTGGAAAAGATAAAAGAGAAA
>JAADGY010000090.1 GCA_013152165.1 bacterium | reverse complement strand
AGAAGGAAGGCACGACCTTTTCAAACGATGTTGGATCGGGAGTGGAGCAGAAGATGATCCTGTCCAAGAACACAGACATAGTAATATATGAGTATGATTAACCAGATTCGTAATTTTTGCATTATCGCTCATGTTGATCACGGCAAGTCGACGCTGGCTGATCGATTGCTGGAAGCCACCGGCAGTATAAAGAGGGGCCAGGGGAATCAAGTATTGGATCGTCATCCAATATCGCGGGAAAGAGGCATTACCATAAAACTGGCGCCGGTAACGATGGAGTATGAACTAAATGACAAAAGATATTTGTTGAACCTAATTGACACCCCGGGGCATGTTGATTTTTCATATGAAGTGGAAAGAACTCTATCAGCGGTAGAGGGAGCGGTTTTGCTGGTGGATGCGACCCAGGGGGTGCAGGCTCAAACCGTTAGTTATTGGGAAAAAGCAAAACGGCTTGGCCTGCGTTTTATCCCGGTAGTTAACAAAATTGATTTGGCCTCGGCTAGAACAGAGGAAGTGATGTTGGAAATGATGGAGCTGTTTGCCTTTAGGGAAGATGAAATTTTTTTAGTTTCGGCTAAAACCGGGATGGGGGTAGAAAGGCTGCTGCAGGCTGTGATAGAAAAAGTGCCGCCGCCGGCAAGTTCAAAGACGGCTTTGAAAGCTTTGATTTTTGATTCGTTTTATGATTCCTATAAAGGCGTGGTGGCCGGCGTCAGGCTGATCGATGGCCGGGTAGAGGAGGGTGATGCGGTTGAGTTTTTCCATACCAAGGTGGGAGAGACTGTTAAGGAAGCTGGATGGTTTCAGGTTAAGGGATTGGATAAAAGAGCTGGATTGAGGGCCGGTGAGATTGGCTATTTGATAACCGGAGTGAAAGATATTCAAAAAGTGCGGGTCGGCGACACTGTTTTTAAAGTGGGGAACAAGGTTGAGCCGATTAAAGGTTTTAAGAAGCCGACCCAGGTGGTATTTGCCAGTTTTTATCCGGTTGATACAACGATGTTCCCAAAATTAAAGACGGCGATGGAAAAATTGTCGTTGATTGATGCCTCTTTGGAATGGCGGGTGGAGCAGTCAGAGGTTTTGGGCGGAGGTGTCCGGTGCGGATTTTTGGGCTTACTGCATGCCCAGATAACCAAGGAGAGGTTGGAAAGAGATTATGGACTGGAAATAATTACAACGATGCCATCTGTGAGCTATCGATACAAAAGGAAAAACAGTGATAAGTGGCAAGTGGTCAAAAGCGCCGGCAAACTGCCGGATGAACACGAGATTGAAGCAATAGAAGAGCCATTCATTAGGTTTAGTTTGTTCAGCCGGAAAAAATATTACGGCGGGGTGATGAGTTTGGTGATAGAGGCCAGAGGCAAGGTAAGTGACGTGGTTTATTTTGGAGACAGACTAAGGTTAAAGGGGCAAATGCCCTTGTCCGAGTTAGTGGGTGATTTTTATAACCAATTAGAAACAGTAGCTTCAGGTTTTGTTTCTTTTGATTGGGAATGGTTGGGGTGGAGGCAGACGAAGTTAAAGAAGGTAGAGCTGTTAATAAACGGCAGGGTGGTTGAAGGCTTGGTGTTTTTGTTTGCTGAAGAAAAGGCGATGTATCAATCTAGGATGTTGGTATCAAGGTTAAGAAAGATAATTCCTCGCCAGCAGTTCGAGGTAGTGATACAAGCAAGAGTGGGGGCAAAGATTGTGGCACGGGAAAGGATCGCCCCGTTTAGAAAAGATGTGACGGCCAAGCTGTATGGCGGGGACCAGACCCGGAAAGATAAATTGTTAAAAAAACAAAAGAAAGGAAAGAAAAGATTAAAGCAGATAGGTAAAGTGCAGCTGCCCCAGAAGGCCTTTTTAGTTTTGTTGGGCGGCGAAAATACTTAAGCGGATGGTTGTTTAGTTTGGGCCTTGTGGCGGCGCAGACATTTGGTACAGAGTTTGACTTTCTTTTTTTGTCCGCCAGCTTGGATAGTGGTTGAGTGGAGGTTGGGTTTAGACCATTTGCTGGTTCTTTGTTTAGAATGGGACACTTTTAAAATGTGTTGAGCGCCTTTGCGGCATGAGTGACATTTAGCCATTGTTTCTCCTTGTTTTATTATATGTTTATTATCAAGGTCAAAGTGGACCTGGTGGGACTTGAACCCACGGCCTTCCGCATGCCATGCGGACGCTCTAGCCAACTGAGCTACAGGCCCGATTTATAAATTTTTAATTTGTTTTTTTATTTTAATTTTTTGGCCTCGATGTGAATAGTGTGTTTTTGGCAGTCGCGGCAGTATTTTTTGATTTTAAGCTTGTCGGTTGTGTTGATGCGGTTTCGTTGAGTGATGTAATTAAACCGACCGCAGTTTTGACATTTTAAACCAATGATAATACGATTGCTTTTTTTAGCCATGCTCTATATTATACCGGAAAAGCTGTCTTTGTCATCCTTCCCGGTAGGGGGTGTTTTTAGCAAAGTGAACGTGAGCCGAGGAGCGGACTTGAACCGCCGACCTCTCCCTTACCAAGGGAGTGCTCTACCGGCTGAGCTACCTCGGCTAAAACAATTATACGATATAGGTAGTAGGTTTAAAAAATGTCAAAACTTAAATGTCAAATCTCAAATCTGCATCTTAAATCTCAAATCTCACCCTGAACCAGACATTTCAGGGCAGATCCTAAATCTACTCGACTCGCTTATCAGGCGAGGCGGGCATCTTAAATGTCAAAGCTAACCGCTTTTGTTGAGGCTGCGGTGGAAGGGGGATGAATTTTTTTTATTTTTAATTTGAAATTTTTATTCAATTTTAAAATCTAAATTTTAAATGTTTAAATGATTTAGGGAGAAGGGGCACTAACTTTTCTTCGATCCCGGATCTTTGGGTTAGTATCTTAAGGATTGATAGGAAATACCAACCGTTAAGGGGAGGAAAACCTGGGGAGTGCATAGTCTAGGAAACACACTCCTTAAGTGAAGGGGGTGGAGGCAAAACCGTTTTGATTATTCCTGTTTAGCATCTAGTATAATGGTTGTATGATGTGGGGTTTTGCCAGTGATCCAATCAATACTTTTTTGTTTTTTGGGGCTTTGCTTATTGCCATTACGGTGCATGAGTTTGCCCATGCGTGGGTGGCTGACCGCAAAGGCGATCCAACGGCCAGGTTACAGGGCAGGTTGACGCTTAACCCTCTGGCCCATTTAGATCCGATGGGGACGCTGTTTTTGATCTTGGTGGGGTTTGGCTGGGGCAAGCCGGTGCCGGTGGATGAGTTTAACCTGCGAAATCCAAAAACAGACATGGCCTTGGTAGCTTTAGCTGGACCGGCGGCAAACATCATATCAGCGATTGTGGCGGCGGGGTTGCTGCATGTACTGCCGATGAGTTTAGCCGGAGGTTACGTTCAGTTGTTTTTGGCTTTTATTACGCTTAGTTTAGTTCTGGCTTTTTTTAATTTGATACCGCTGTATCCATTGGATGGAAGCCGGATTTTGGGAGCTGTTTTGCCGGATGAAATATGGCATGAAGTGGAGTATTTTTTGAAAGAGTATAGTTTAATTTTGCTGATTTTAATACTTTTGCCTTTGTTTGGAGGCAGATCATTGGCATCGGCGATTTTACAGCCCTTGATTAATGTAAGCATGAAGATTTTGATAGGTTAGTTAGTAGCTGGTTTTAAATAGATAGTTAAAGGTGTTTTTAACGTCGTTTTTAGGATGCAGAGTGTCAAGGAGGATAAGCAGATAATAGGAGTTGTTTCTTTTAAGAAGTTCGATGACGGTCATGTTGGCGGTGTCGCTGTTGCCTGATTTAACTCCGATCATGCCGGGATATGTTTGATCCAGGCCCATTTTGTTATATAAAGTGATTGGATGATGCGTTGAGGAGGTGAGGGTTTTGGTTTTGGTGCGGGTAACTTGACGCAGAAAAGGCTGTTTTAAGTAGGTGTACCAAGTCAGCCTGGCTAGATCATTGGCGCAGGATATGTTGTGTGACATATCGTCTTCGTCCAGCCCGGACGGATTAATAAAGCGGGTGCATGAGAGGTTTAGGTTTTGTGAGTAGTCATTCATGGTTTGGATGAAGCCGTCCCGGCCAGTGGGCCAGGCCGAGGCGATGGCTTCGGCGGCGTCATTGGCTGAAACCAAGATCAATCCCCAAAGAAGTTCTTTGACGGTATAGGTTTCGCCGGTTTTCAGATGCATGCTGGCGCCTTCGGTCTCGGTAATTTTGGGTGTTATGACAACGGTTTGATTAGGGTTCATTTTATCCATGGCAATTAAAAAGGTCATGATTTTGGTGAGCGAGGCGATGGACCGGCGGCTGTTGGGATTAGATGAGGCCAGAATGACGGCGGCAGGTTTGGGCGAGAAAAAGTTGTCAAACTTAATAAGCAAAAGCGATCGAGCCGAGATAGACGGCAGGTTAAGCAGTGTTGGGGACTGGTTAAGTTTGAGGATGGGAGTTGGTGATGGGCTGGAGTTGGAGCGGGATGGGGCGGCATAGGGAACAAGCGGGGATTGAAGGTTAATAGAGGCAGAAGCGGAAAGCAGGTAGATGATGGCCGCCGTGGATAGAAGGCCTACAGCTAGACAAAAGGCGATGATGATTTTGGGGTGTTTCATTTTAAAATTTCAGCCTGGGGGTAGCCAGATAAAAATTGTTTCCAAGTGACTGGTTTTTTGCCCTCTAGCTGGACTATGTCAATTTGCAGTTTTTGGCCAGAGTCAAGATGGGCCTTTAGGATTTTCAGGCGTTTTTTAATGTTATTGAGCTTGATGAAGGTCCAGGCGCCGGGCCAAGGAGTCATGGCTCTTATGAAACAGTCCAGCTGTTGATCTGGCAAGGCCCAGTTGATCAGACCGTCTTTTTTGGTGGTTCTTTTAGTGTAGGTAGCCTGGCTGTGGTTTTGGGGCTTGGGGTGAATTTGGCCGGTTAGGTATTGATTGATAATTGGAGCCAGGTTAGCCAAGCTGGCCTTGATGATTTTGTCCAAAAGGGTTTGGTGAGTGTCGTCAGCCAAGATGGGAACCGACTGTTGATAGATGATCGGCCCGTGATCCATTTGCTCATCAAGCTTAATCAGGGAAAAACCGGTGGTTTTTTGGCAATCCAGCAAGGCTTGGCGGACGGGGGATGGGCCGCGGTAGGCAGGCAGAAGGGATGGGTGGAGGTTAATGATGCCTTTTGGGAAGAAATCCAAGATTGGTTTGGGAATGATTTTAGCGTAAGCAAATAGAAAGCCAAAGGCCGGCCGGGGATTTAATTGTTGGAGGGTTTGCAAGGTTTTTTGATTAAGCCTGGCTGGTTTAATGGTGGGGATGTTGAGTTGTTCGGCGGCTTGGGCGATTGGGGTGGGAGCGGTTGTTTGGCCGCGGCCGGCCGGCTTGTCGGGCTGGGTGATGACAAGGGCCGGCTGAAAATGCTGGGTAAGATGTTTTAAAAGCACAACCGCTTGCCAGGGTGAGCCAAAGAAAACAAAAGAGGGTTTGTTATCCATGGTTTTTATTATAGAATAGATGAGAATTAAGGTGTAAAAAGTGGGTTGTTAGACGATTTTTGTTGTATAATTGGCTAAGTTTAGCAGAGTTGGAATAAGTTGATGATGACAGAGAAATTACTGCCAGGGTCGCAACAGG
Source organism: bacterium (assembly GCA_013152165.1). Lineage (GTDB taxonomy): Bacteria > Patescibacteriota > Microgenomatia > JAADGY01 > JAADGY01 > JAADGY01. The sequence continues at coordinate 1,703 of JAADGY010000090.1, read as the reverse complement.
ATGATGAGTTAGGGGATTTGGGTTTGTGTACCAGAATAAATGCTTTTATGACCGGCTGGTCAAAGTTAATCGAGAGAATTGAAATGGGTAAAGAAGCGAATAAACAATGGTTTGAAGGATTGAGCGGATATTTGTTTTTAAAAAAAAGAGAGGCAGATTTATCAGTTAAACTCTACAGGACATTAATGTCGGATTTTTGTTCGTGGTATGTGGCGGTAATGGATGGTTGTTTGGATGGGGATTGGTCAGTCGAAGTCCTAAGAGGGCGGTTGACGGGTGTTGTAGTTGAGAATAGTGCTGTGGGGTTAGCTTTTTATGCGAAGAGTTATCGTGGTGCAGGAGATCATGTTATCCAGATAGGGGATCTTTACAAAATTGTGCGATCCAAGAGGCATAGAAGTCAAGTTCCATCGATTAGGGTATTGAGAGTGGGTTGGGAAGCATGGGGGAGAAATGATATGTATAAAATGGCTCCTATGATCGAATTGTATAATTGGCATCCAAGAATAAAAGGCAGTCAGCCGGTTTTATTTAAGCAGAAGAGACTGCCGCCTATATCTATAAGCCAGCAAGACGAGCAAGGCGGGCAAAGAAGGCAAAAAGAGCTTACAAGAGGTGAGGTGTTAGCCGCGACGGGGGGATTTTTACAGATGACAGGCTGTCCTGAGGAGGTGTATGCCGAGTTGGATAGATGGATAGGGGGAGGTTGATATGTTATATAATAAAGTTAGGCTACTTTTGAAATCATAGGGAGGATGCCGGGGGGTTTTCCTCGACACCTAAGAAATGGATAAATCCCGATGAATCGGGATGAAGAGGTAGGGTTCCTAACTTCTGCGGAAGTTAGGACAGCCTTTCCGTTTTACGCTTAGGGGGATCCCCGGATCTAACCGTGATTCAAAGGTAGCTTAGTTTTTTAAGTCAAGGCCGGCGGCGGGTGAGTTATACTAACTTATGGCAAAAAAGCTAAAAATAATAACGGTGCCGGCGGCTGTTTTAAGACGGAAAAGCAGCGAGGTAGAAGCAACAAGCCAAGTGAAAAAGCTGATAAAGCGGATGAAGGCCTTGTTGATAGATGAAAGGGGTGAGTTGAGCGGGATTGGCTTATCAGCTCCTCAAGTAGGTTTTAATTGGCGATTGTTTGTGACTATTAATGATCTAAAAAAGCCCAAGCCGTTTAGGGTTTTTATTAATCCAGTGATTTATAAGTCAAGCAGCCGGTTAACCGATGGAGTGCCGGAAGCGAAGTTTAAGTATGAAGGATGTTTGTCTATTCCGGGTGTGTATGGATTGGTCCGCCGGCCGGCGTGGGTAAAGTTAAAATATCTAACGATAGATGAAGAAGGCCAAGTGGAGGAGAGGGACGAGAGGTTTGACGGCCTGCTGGCAACGATTATTCAGCATGAATATGATCATCTTGAAGGAATTTTATTTGTGGACAGAGTTAAAGAGCAAGGGGAAAAATTATATAGAATAGTAACGGATGAGTCCGGCCGGGAAGTGTTGGAGGAAATTGAAGTTGGGGAGAAACTTGAAATGTTAAATGTGTAAAAAAGTTAAAGGGCAAAAGAGAAAGGAATCTCAAATCTTAAATGTCGAATGTCAAATGTCAAAACTACTCGCCTCGCTTCGCTAGCGCTTCGTTTAACGCGAGGCGGGCAGTTTAAAATTAAAAATTATTTAAGATACGATTTTTAGCTTAA
>JAADGY010000006.1 GCA_013152165.1 bacterium | reverse complement strand
TCGACGCGAGGCAGGCCCGCCCTTAACTCGCTTATCAGACGAAATGGTTGGATTTGAGTTTTTGCCCAAGCACCAAAGCGAAGCATGGGTGTTTCCATAACCCTGAACCGTCTCCGACGTTAAAGTTAAGAGCCTGGTTCAGGGTAAGTTTTGAGATTTAAGATGCAGATTTGAGATTTGACATCTAAGTTTTGACATTTTTTATCTTATTACCTATTACTTATTACTTCTTATTTCTCACTTATTACTTCATTCCATTCCGAGAGTCGTTTTTCGGACTGCCCTCCACCCCGAGAGTTGTCAAAAATAACTTTTAACTTTTAACTTTGAACTTTTAACTTATTTCCCCTACCTTCCTTGATATAATAAACTATAACCAATGATAACCAAAAAACGCCTTATTCGGCTAATCAAAAACTACTGCAAACATCTGCCGGTCGCAATATTTGCTCAGCTTTACTTTGGCCTTCCTCAAAAACAACTCAAAATCATCGCTGTCAGCGGCACGGACGGTAAAACCACCACCGCCAACTTCATTTACCATATTCTCAAGACCGCTGGTAAACGGGTCGGCATAATCTCGACCGTTTACGCCAAATGGCCCGGCGGGCACCTGCCGACCGGGCTTCATGTCACCAACCCTGACAGCTGGTCGCTTTATCGGCTCATCGCCCAAATGACCCAAGATAAGGTCCAATACTTAGTCTTGGAAGTCACCTCCCACGGCATTGACCAGTTTCGCATCTTCGGCATCAAACCCTACATATATATCCTAACCAACGTCACCCACGAACACATCGACTACCACCATTCCTTCAGCCAATATCTTCAAACTAAGCTTAAACCATCCCGCCAAGCCAGCTTTACCATCTTCAACATTAAAGATGCCAACTTGAAAAAACATCTTCTTCGCCGGCCCCGCACCTTCTCTGTTACTAATGACCCCAAAATCAAAGCTGATCTATCCATCAAGCTAACCCGCCGAAACTACCAAGATCAAAAGGCGCTTATCAAAATAGAAACTAACACCGTCAATTTCAAAACTCTGACACCTTACCCTCAACCCTACAACCTTACCAACCTGGCCCTGGCCATCAAAGCCTGTCTTTTGCTTAAAATAAAAACCAGCCACATCCAAAAAGCCGCCGCCAGCCTCCCCCAAATCACCGGCCGGTTGGAACAAATCGATACTTACGGCCAAAACTTTTTGGCCTATGTTGATTTTGCCCACACTCCCTTCGCTCTTGAACAAGTGCTTACCTACTTAAAAAAACAAAAGCCAACAGCCGCCTCAAAACTTATCGCCGTCTTTGGCTCGGCCGGCCTCAGGGATAAGCAAAAAAGACCTCTTTTAGTCAAAGCCGCCCAGCAACAGGCCGACACCATCATCCTTACCGCCGAAGACCCCCGCACCGAAGACGTCACTGAAATCATCAAACAAATGGAGTCTGGCTTCTCTCCAACCTGGCAGTTAGCCGATCCTGACAACCTGCCTAAAAACCTCAAGAAAAAATACTTTATCATTCCCGACAGAAAAGATGCCCTTGATTTTGCCATCAACAGCCTGGTCAAAGACAACGACATCGTCGGTTTCTTTGGCAAGGGCCACGAACAATCAATCTGCTATGGAAAAACCGAACTGCCCTGGGATGAAATCAAAGAAGTCAAAAAAGCGATTCTAAAAAAACTTTACCAAAATCATATCGTCGGCGTTGTCTTGGCCGCCGGAAAAGGCACCCGCATCCAAACTCTAACCAAAAACAAAATCAATAAAACTATGGTACCGGTCCTGGGCAAGCCGATGGTCGGCTGGGCTAAAGACCTTTTAACCGCCAGCCACATTCATAATCAAATCTACGTCATCGGCTACAAGCAAAAACCAATCCGCCAATACCTAGGCGATCAAACCTATGTAACCCAAAAAAAACAACTTGGCACCGGCGACACCCTAAAACATGTCCTGCCGGTTTTAAACAACAAAACTCGGCACGTACTGGTCATCAACGCCGACCAAGCTTTTTACAAACCTGAAATCCTAATAAGCCTTATTAATCATTATCTAAAAGGCCAATATGACGCTGCCGTCCTCTCTACTTTAAAAGACAACCCTACCGGCCTTGGCCGGATTATTCGCAATCAGCAGGGCAACCTTATGAATATAATCGAGGAGCGCGACGCCAGTCCAAAAATTAAAAAAATCAAAGAAATCAACACCGGCACCTACATCTTCAACCGCAAGTTCTTAGAAAAATACTTAGACCAGCTCCCCCTGCATACTGACAAAAATGAATATTATTTAACCGATATTTTTGCCGTCTCATTAAAAAATAAAAAGGACCCGCCCAAAATCGGCGTCCTCCAAATCAACAACCCCCTTGTCAACCTTGGCTTTAATACCCCTGAACAGCTCCAACAGGGAGAAAAAATCCTCAGAAAATTCTACCCGGAAATGTCAAAAGTATGAAGCTTGATTTAGCCCAACTTAAAACAGCGTTTCTGATCGGCATCAAAGGCGTCGGCATGGCTTCTCTAGCTTACATTCTCTCTGACCTAAACCTCACCGTAGTCGGCAGCGACACATCAGAATCTTTCGTTACCCAACCTCTTCTACGCCGGCGGGCCTTCCCTATTCACACCTCATTTGACCCCGACATCGTCAAACAGGAAAATCCCGACATTGTTATTACCACCGGCGCCCATCAGGGCACTAAAAACCCCCAATTTCAAATGGCCAAAAAACAAAACATCCCGGCCATAACCCACGCCCAGGCTCTTGGCTGGCTTATGTCTCTAAAGCCTACCGGCATCTCGATCGCCGGCGTCGGCGGCAAAACCACCATCACATCCCTTATAAGCCATATCTTTAGCCAAGCTGGGCTTGACCCATCCTACCTAATCGGGGCCGGCTCAATCCAACCTTTAACCTGGCCGGGGCGGTGGGGTGGGGGGAAACATTTTATCGCCGAAGCCGATGAGTACGCCACCTGCCCCCAAACCGACCACAAACCTCGCTTTAGCTGGCAAAGCCCCCGATATTTAATCTTAACCAACATTGAATACGACCATCCTGATATCTACACTGATATAAACCACACTCTAACTACCTTCACCGATTTCGCCCACAAGACCTTGGCCCAAGGCGGACACTTAATTTCTTTTATTGACAATCCCAACAATCAAACAGTCGTTAATAACCTTAAAAAACAAGGCTTCAAAAACATCCTTACTTACGGTTTTTCTCCTCAAGCTAATTGGCAGATAACAAACCCCGTCTTCAAACACCCCTTCTCATCAGCCGTCCTGACCAACCATAAACAAAGCTGCAACTTGCGCATAAAGCTCCCCGGCCGACACAGCCTCCTAAACGCCGCCGCCGCCTTTATCGCCGCCGATCTTAATAACATCGCCAAGCCCCAAATCCTAAAGCACCTGCTGTCATTTGAGTACGTCCAGCGGCGGTTTCAGTACCTGGGCCGGCACAATCACACTCTAATCTATGATGACTACGCCCATCATCCTCAAGAAGTCAAAACCAGCCTAACCGCCGCCCGGCAATGGTTCCCCAAAAAAACCATCGCCGTCGTTTTCCAATCACACACCATATCACGCACTCAAGCCTTGCTTGATGACTTTAGCCAAGCCTTGACCGCCGCTGATCTTGTCTTTATCACCCCCATTTTCACATCAGCGCGTGAAAAAAACAGCTCAGTTGACTATCAACATCTGCTTTACCAAAAAACTTCCCATCTTAAACCCGGCACCGTTTTCAAACTTAACTCGCCGGCCCAACTTGCCAGCTTAACCACCAAACTTCAACCCGACATCCTTATTACCATGGGCGCCGGCGATGTCTACAAATGGACCAACCAGCTAAAACTTCAAACAAAATAATGTTACAATTAAAAAACAAGTTAAAACCTCTATGAAAGCCAACTTTTCACAAAACAACCGTGAAATAACTTTATTGCTTGACCGCTACAAAACCCAGCTTACCAAGCGCCACCCCAAAATCAATCTTTTATACAACCAGCCTTTATCCAGTCATACCAGTTTAAAACTGGGCGGGCCGGCTGACATCCTTGTCAAACCCTCAACCTCAAAACAATTTATTGATTCCTGGCTGCTTGCCCACCAAATCAACCTGCCGGTCGTCATCTTAGGCGGCGGCACCAATGTTTTGATCTCTGACCAAGGCATCCGCGGCATCGTTATTGTTAACCAAACCGCCTCGATTGACTTTAACTCTGCCCCCTCGCACCTGCAACTGAAGGCCGACAGCGGCATTCCTTTAACTTATCTAGTCCAGCAAACTCTTAAAAAAAACTACATCGATCTTATTGACTTTATCAATATTCCCGGTTCACTTGGCGGAGCCGTTTGGAACAACGCCCACTTTAACAATAAATTCATCGGCTCTTTTATAAAAACCGTCCAAGCCGTTTCACCCTCAGGCCAGATTCGATCATTCACCCGCCAGCAGATTAAATTCGGATACGATTCATCTATCTTTCAAACCAATCACTTTCTTATCCTTTCAGCTGATCTAGTTTTAACTCAAACAACCACTCCAGCCGTTATCTCTGACCTGGTTCAACAATCCATCTTATACCGGCGAAAAACTCAGCCGCACGGCGTTTTTTCCAGCGGCTGCGTTTTTCAAAACCTATCCGCACTCCAACAGCAAAAACTCAAACTGCCCACGCCTTCAGCCGGTTATCTAATCGACCAAGCCGGCCTCAAAGGCGTCTCCGTCGGCGGCGCTTCCGTCAGCCGCCGCCACGCCAACTTCTTTGTCCACACCGGCCAGGCCACCGCCTCAGACTTTAACAAGCTCATTAAACTTGTTAAAAAAACCATAAAAGACAAATACGATGTAAACTTAAAGGAAGAGATTAAATTATTAGGTTTTACAAAAAACCAAACATTATGACAACTTATCTTATTGAAGGCCCCACCCACTTAAAAGGCAGCCTAACAATCTACGGCAATAAAAATGAAGTCCTGCCGGTTCTAGCCGCCTCTTTACTATCCGATAAGCCCCTTACTATCTCAAACATTCCCAAAATCCGCGATGTCAACATAATGTTAAACCTGTTAACCGATCTGGGCTCTCAATACCGATGGCTGAACAACTCCACCATAGAGATCTCAACCCCTAAAATCACCAAAACCAACCCCGATCCCCAGCTTGTTTCCAAACTCAGGGCTTCTATCCTCTTAGTCGGCCCCTTATTAGCCCGAGCCGGCCAAGCCAAAATCAGCTTCCCGGGGGGCGACATCATCGGCCGTCGGCCAATCGACACTCACATCGACGCTTTTAACAAAATCGGGGTTAATGTCTGTTGGGAAAACGGCTTTTATTCATTTAAAAAACCAAAAACCTACACTTCCGGCCGTGTCTTTTTAAAAGAGGCCTCGGTTACCGCCACTGAAAACTTCCTGCTAGCCGTCGCCCTTTCCCCCAACAGCAGTTTTCTTCTGTTAAACGCCGCCACCGAACCGCATGTCCGCTCCTTCGCCCAATTCCTTAATCAAATGGGGGTTAACATTCAAAACATCGGCATGAACCAGCTTATGATCCAGGGCATGGTCGCACCGCAAGCTATCAAGCACACCATCCTGCCCGATCACATCGAAGCCGGCACCTTCATCCTTTTATCCGCCTGCACCAACAGTCCCATCACCATCAAAAACGTCATCCCAGCCGATATGGAACCTATCTTATCCAAACTAGAGCTAATGGGCATTCATTCCCGCTATTTAATCAGCCTTGATAACCACACCTGGCCGCACCAAACCACTTCTTTGGATACCTTCCCATCCCGCCTAAAATCAGTCGAAAAAATAGAAACCAACATCTGGCCCGGTTTTCCAACCGACTTGATGAGTCCCTTAATCGTCGCCGCCACCCAAGCCCAAGGCATGACCCTCTGCCATGACTGGATGTATGAAGGCCGCATGTTCTTCGTCGACAAACTTATCCGTATGGGCGCCAAAATCACCGTTTCCGACCCGCACCGAGTCGTTATCTTCGGCCCCACCAAACTTTTCGCCAAAGAACTTGAATCGCCCGACATCCGGGCCGGCATGGCCTTAGTCATGGCCGCCATCATCGCCAAAGGCAAATCAACCATCCATCAAGCCCACTTAATAGAGCGCGGTTACGCCAACCTGGTGCCCCGCTTACAAAAACTCGGCGTCAAGATTAAATCAATCGATGACTAATCCCAGCCCATCAGCCACCGAAACCGCCGGCCACCTTCGCTTTTTTCTTGATTTCATCAACCACAAATTCGGCTGGTTTCTGCCCAGCTGGTCTGACCTTCTAAAGCTTATTGACCACGTTGCTCCACAACCTATCTACGCTTCTTGGCTCTGCCGGCCAAGATATTTCCTGCCCAATATCAAAACCTTGCCAATCGACGCCGGTTTTAACCTGGACCCCGATCTGATCGATAGCCCCCCATCCAGCCTCATCATCGATCATCTAGCCGGCAATCCGGCCAATCTTGATAAAATCCTGGCTCACAAACCCTTTCTTATCGAGGATATCAGTTTGGCCCTAGGTTCCAAATACCAAACCAAAAATTTAGGCAGTTTTGCTCATTTAACCGTCTTCCAGCTTGGCCCAAATATTAATCTTTACTTCAAACCGCCAAAAATCAAGCCTGTCTCATTCGCTCAAACGCTCTTCCACCCAATTAAATACCCTGTCTTAATCACCACCAAGCGCTTTAACTTAAAAGAGCAAATCAGCCTCTATCTTAAAAACCAATCAATAAGCCTGGCTCCGCCAAACCGTCTCCTGGGTTACCTTAAAAGGGTAGGGCAGTTTATCCAAAATTATCCCGATTATCTAAACACCAATCAAATAATAACAAGGCAACTCTACCGCCGCTACAAAAAAGACTATTCCTTACCGGCTATCCTGCCAAAGGCTCAGCCTTTTTTTACCTTTTTGCCCTTTTTGCCGCCTGACTTAACCGAATAATCAAGTATTATCGTCACCGGGCCGTCAAGCACCGTTTTTATCTGCATATAAGCTCCGAACAAGCCGCTTTCCACTCTTCCCGGTAAAGCCGCCTTAAAAGCGTCAACCAAACTATTAAACTTTTCCTTAGCCAGCTCCGGCTCTAAAGCTCGGCCAAAATACGGCCGATTGCCTTTTTCCGTTTCAGCAAACAGGGTAAACTGGGAAATCAAAAGAATCTGGCCGCCCACATCCTCCACCGACAAATTCATCTTGCCCAAACCATCATCAAAAATCCTCATCTTCACTACCTTTTTAACCGCCCCAGCCACATCTATCTCCCCCTCCTGGTCGTTTCTACCAAATCCAGCCAAAACCACCATTCCCGAACCAATCTTGACCCTATAGCCAACCCCTGCTTCTAAACTAGCTGTTTTTACTC
>JAADGY010000078.1 GCA_013152165.1 bacterium | reverse complement strand
TGAGTGTGCTGGCCGAGGCGCCGCTTTTTATTGATGATACTCCGGGAATTAGTATTTTAGAGATGAGGACGAAGGTGCGGCGTCTGCAGGCCGAACATAGTTTGGATTTGATAGTGGTTGACTATTTGCAGTTGATCAAGCCGAAGCGGCGGTTTGAGGGAAGGGTTCAGGAAGTGTCGTATATATCTTCTGAGCTTAAAAATTTGGCTAGAGAGCTTAAAGTGCCGGTGCTGGCTTTGTCTCAATTGTCCAGAGCGGTTGAGCACAGAGGCGGAAACCGGCCGCAGCTGGCTGATCTGCGGGAGTCGGGAGCGATTGAACAGGATGCCGACGTGGTAATGTTTTTGTACAAGGAAGAGGAGGAGGATGACAACTCGGCGGTCAGGGTATTGGATATAGCCAAACACAGAAATGGGCCGGTAGGGCGGATAAAAATGCTGTTTAAGAATGATCAGATAAAGTTTTACAACTATGAAGGTTATCGGGATGAAGAAGATGAGGAGTAGAGTATTTTTTTTGGTGTTTTTTTTGAGTTTGTGGTTTTTATTATTTAAAACAGTTTTTAGCAGTTGAGTTTGCTTTTTAAAGTGTTGTTGTTAAAATAGGGCGTATGGCAAGAATCACACCCCGAAGTCAAAATCAGGCAAAATGGTACCAAGAGGTGGTTTTGCAAGCCGAGTTGGCTGATTATGGGCCGGTAAGAGGGACGATTGTTTATAGGCCATATGGATATGCTATTTGGGAGCTGATTCAAGCCGGTCTTAATAAGAGGATAAAATCAGCCGGGGTTGAAAATGCCTATTTTCCTTTATTTATCCCATATTCTTTTCTAGAGAAAGAAAAACAGCATGTTCAAGGTTTTGCGCCGGAATTAGCGTTAGTAACTCATGGCGGCGGCAAAAAACTGGAGGAACCGCTGGTGGTAAGGCCAACAAGCGAGACGATTATGTATCATAGTTTTGCTAAATGGATTCAGTCATATAATGATCTGCCGTTAATGATCAATCAATGGAACAATGTGGTCAGATGGGAAAAAAGAACTCTGCCGTTTATTAGAGGTTTGGAGTTCTTGTGGCAGGAAGGCCACACAGCCCATGCGACTAAAGCCGAGGCCGATAAGGAGGTAATGAGAGCTGTAGATATGTATCATGATTTTGTCCGTGACCAGTTGGCTTTGTATTCAGTGGTTGGTTATAAAACCGAAACCGAGAAATTTTCCGGGGCTGATTACACGACTACTTTTGAGATTCTTTTAAAAGACGGCAAGGCTTTGCAGTCAGGGACAAGCCATATGCTGGGACAGAATTTTTCCCGCAGTTTTAAGATTCAGTTTTTGGATAAAGATGGGAAACTAAGATATGTGTGGCAGACTAGCTGGGGAATGTCTACTAGAATTATCGGGGCTTTGATTTTGGCCCATGGTGATGACAAAGGCCTGCGTTTGCCGCCCAAGATTGCCCCGATTCAGGTGGTGATAGTGCCGATAATCAAAGGCGACCCGACAGCGGTGGTTGAAAAGTGCCGCAAAATCAAAGACCAGCTGGCAGGCTGGGGTATAAGGGTGAAGCTTGATGTGTCTGATAAAACTCCAGGTTATAAATTTAACTATTGGGAGGTGAAAGGCGTGCCGCTGAGGATCGAGGTGGGCGAAAGAGAGCTCAAGGCAAGAGAAGTGGTGGTTTATCGCAGAGATAAGGGTGAGAGGCTGAAGCTTGCTGTTTCGGAAAAGGCGATAAACGGGCTTTTGGATGACGTGCAGGCAAGTTTGTTGAAAGAGCATCGGGATTTTAGCCGGCGAAATATTCGCCAAGCCTCAAGCTTTGAAGAAATGAAAAAAATAATTAAAGAAGACAAGGGTTTCGTTAAGGTGTTTTATAAAGACAATCCGGAGGCGGAAACGAAAATAAAAGAAGAAACCGGGGCGACAGCCAGGTGCATACCTTTGGAGTATAAAGATCAAACCGGCGTTTGTTTTTACAGCCGGCAAAAAGGGGGCAGGGTTACTTTGTTTGCTAAGGCTTATTAATATGCCATATCTTTTGGGCCAGTTAGGGTCTTTGTATATCTTTTCCTTTGGATTTTTGGTAATGATCGGCATATTGTTGACCGGCTTTGTCTTATGGAAAGAGCTGCAGCATACCAGTTGGGATGAGGATTTGGTGTTTGCGGTAGTGATCAAGTCTTTGGTTTGGTCGGTGATTATTGGCCGGCTGGCCTGGCTTTTGATAAACGGAGCCGGCTGGCAGAGTTTTTTTGATTGGGGAAGCCATCCAGGCGTTGCAGGCTGGGTAGTGTGGCTGGCTTTTTGGCTGTTGAATTGGTACCAGGCCGGCAAGGATGATTTGGAAGTTTGGCAGTTTTTAGATGTGGTTATGTGGAGTTGTTTTTTGTTTTTGTTTTGGCTGTCGCTGGCTTGTTGGGGCGGCAGTTGTTGGGTAGGGCGGGAGGCTTTCTTTAATTTGGGCTGGCCGGTGATTGGGTTTGATGGAGCCAGGCATGTTGTAAGTCTTTATCATTTGGTGCTGGTGCTGGTGTTTATTGGCCTGGTTAGGAAGTGGCGGTTGAGGTTTAAGAGTTTAAAATGGTACAAAAGCGGCCGGCCGGGATTTGTTTTTTGGCTGGGGATGTGGGTGTATGGGGTAGGGCGGGCTTTTTTTGTAGAGGCATGGCGGCAGCCGATCGAGGGCGGCTTATTGGGTTTGGGCTGGCAGTTTTATATTTGGCTGGCGATTGGACTGGCCAGCGCAGCGGTGTTTGGCTGGTGGGCAGGTTGGTTTAAAACAATGAATTTGATACAATTAAAAAGGCTGCCAAGTATTAAAAAAGTTAAGCTGATTAAAAAAGGAGGCAAATGAGTTTTAAGAGATACCCTGTTAAGATTTTAAAGCCGTTGGAAGAGTATTTAAGAGCCCAAAGAGAAGAGCTGGTGCATCAATTAGAAGAGTTGGAGGCATCTGATCCATATAATCAACCGGATCGGGCAAATGAGAATGAGGTGGGAGAGGATAGTTATGAAAGCAATGAGCATGATCAGGTGGTGGCGCTGAAAAATCAGATTGTGACATCGTTGAAGCAGTTGGATGAAACGCTGGAGCGGATAGAGAAAGGCAGGTATGGCTTTTGCCAAAAATGCGGCAAGATGATCAACACTGATCGGTTGGCGGTTAATCCGGTAGCAAGTTTGTGCATTGAGTGTGAAAGACAAGCGGCCAAAGCCAAGTAATCGATTAAGGTTGGTGTTGGCGGTGCTGGTTATTGATCGGGTTCTTAAGTGGTGGTTTATGACTAGGGGATCTTATGTGTTGAATCCAGGAGTTAGTTTTGGGTTGAGTGTAGATTGGCGGCTGGTTGGGTTGATTTTGCTGGCGGCTTTGATGGCCAAGGCCAGGCTGAGTAGTTGGAGCTGGCTAGTGGTGGCCGGCGGGGTGTCGAATATATGGGATAGATTGGCTTACGGCGGGGTGGTTGACTGGCTGCATCTGGGGTTTTTAAGTTTTAATTTGGCTGATATGATGATAGTGGCAGGCAGTTTGTGGCTGATTAAGGAGGTATGGTTTGAAGGTAAAAATTATCTATTATGATGAGTACATAGCGGTAATCGACAAGCCCAGCGGCTTGGTGGTTAACCGGGCGGCTTCGGTGAAAGGCAAAAGCCTGCAGGATATTTTGGAAGAAGAAGGCATAATCGATGCCGGCAAGTGGTCTGATGAGGCGTTTAGGTCAAGAAGCGGGCTGGCCCACCGGTTGGATAAGGATACAAGCGGAGTCTTGGTGGTCGGGCGGACGCCTGAGGCTTTGAAGTTTCTGTTGGCGGAGTTTAAGGAAAGGCGGGTGAAGAAAAAGTATATTACCTTGGTCCATGGTTTGGTGCCGGAAGAGGGGGTGATAGAAGCGCCGATTAGGCGGCACCCGCTTAATAAAAGAAAGTTTTCGGTTTTTATCGGCGGCCGGGAGTCGATGACGGCTTATAAATTGATAGAAAGTTTTTGGTATAAAGGCCAGGCGTTTTCGTTGGTGGAGGTTAGGCCAAGGACGGGCCGAACACATCAAATTCGAGTACATTTTAGATACATCGATCATCCAGTGGTGGGGGATAGCGTGTATGCCGGCCGGAAGAATATCCAGATAGACCAAGAGATTACCAAAAGGATCTTTTTGCATGCAGCTCAAATAAGTTTCAGGCACCCATCAAGTAAAAAATATGTTCAATTTGAAAGCAAACTGCCGGTGGATTTAAGGAATGTTTTGGAAAAACTGGAAAACAAATGATAGTAATGTTGTAATTTAAAAGGTTGCTTGATTATTCTGACGGAGGCGGGCCCGGGCTGTATATTTGATGTGCCAAGCTATTCCCCTCTGCTGGTTTTTTTGATAAGCTAATATTATATGCAGGATTTGGGTTTAGCTTTTGATTTGGTCATGCTGACGGTTTTGGCCTTGGTCGGCGGTGTTATAGCTAAGCGGTTGAAGCAGCCGTTGATTTTGGGCTATCTGGCTATGGGTTTGTTGTTTTCTTTTTTGCCGGTTAAATTTTTTGATTGGCATTCGTTGGAAGTGATAGCTGATATAGGAGTGGCGTTTTTAATGTTTACGTTGGGGTTGGAGTTTTCATTTGATCGGTTTAGAAAAGTTAAAAATGTGGTTTTATGGGGAGGGATTGTTCAGATCACAGCGGTGCTGGCGGTAATGTTGATGATTTTGCCGTTTTTGGGCTTTTCTTTTGGCGATGGGTTCTATATAGCGGCGGCTTTTTCTTTGTCGTCAACGGCGGTGGTCATAAAAATATTGTCTGACAGGGGCGAGCTGCTGAGCCTGCCGGGGCAGATTATGGTTGGCTGGCTGCTTTTGCAGGATTTGGCGGTTTTGCCGATGATGATTTTGATTCCATCTTTTGCCAAGGCCGAAAGCGCCGGCTGGTCGCAGGTTATCCCGTCGCTGGGCCGCAGTATTGTGGTTTTGTATGTGGTGCTGGTTTTGGCCAAAAAGATAGTGCCCAAGCTAACGGATTGGATTGCTTCGTTTAACAGCCGGGAAGTGCTGCTGCTTTTTGTGGTGTCCTTGTCTTTGGCGGCGGCCTTTTTTACTTATTCGCTGGGGATGTCGTTTGCTATCGGGGCCTTTATTGCCGGGTTATTGATTTCAACGACGGTAGAGTCGCATGCGGTTTTTGCCGAGATAAGGCCGTTAAGGGATTTGTTTATCACCATTTTCTTTTTGACTTTGGCGATTAACTCCAATCCAACCAGCTGGCTTGGTTATTTGGGATTAATCGGCGGCTTGACGGTGCTGGTGATGCTGTTTAAGATGCTTTTGATTTTTGGCCTGACGGTTTATTTTGGCTATCATTCGAAAGTGGCTTTTTTGGTGGGGGTGGGGCTGGTCCAGGTGGGAGAGTTTGGTTTTATCTTGGCTCAGGAGGGATTAAGGTCGGGTTTAATCAGCAATTATAGCTATTCGATTATTGTGGCGGTGACGTTGATGACGATTTTGTTGACGCCGGTTTTGTTTAATGGAGCGGCTTCTTTTTATGATTGGGTGGCCGGCATAATGAAGCGGCGTCTGCCTAAAGTAGCCTTTTATTTATTTCCAGATTATCGATGGGAAAAGTTTGGTCGAGAGCTGCCGTTTAAAAATCATGTGGTGATCTGCGGCTATGGCCGAATGGGGCGGTATATCGGTCGAGCCCTGCAGCTTAATAATATTGATTTTGTGGTAATTGATTACAACAAAGAAGTGATTAAGCGGCTGGAGGCGGCTTCGATCCCGGTTGTTTACGGCGATCCATCAAGCCGGGAGATTTTGGATTATGCCCAAGTCGATTATGCTAGGGCAGTGGTGATCGCCATTCCGGATTTTTATACGCAGTCGCAGGTAATTGTTAACAGCCGATCATTAAATCCCAAAGTCAAGATTTTGTGCCGGACGCATAGGGAAATAGACCAGCCGAAGCTGAGAGCCTTGGGGGCGGATGTAATTATTCAGCCGGAGTTTGAAGCCGGGGTGTATGCGGTTAGGAAGCTGGCCGATTTGTTTGGGTTTAGAGGAAATGTGGATAAAAACATCCATCGACTGCGGATCGAGCATGGGATTGTGAGGAGTCAGTGAAAGTAAGTTAAAAATAACTAATAAGTAATAGGTAAGAAGTAATAAGATTAAAATAAGTCAAAGGGCAAGGGTCAAAAGGCAAAAGCACAAGTTAAAAGTAATAAGATAAGAAATTCCAAATCACGAGCTAATGGACATTTTGTGTGGGATTTTTTACATTCTTGATTGTAGAAATAATCTAATTAATATCTTTTGCTTTTCAAACGCCAAACCCCTGTGCCGATAAATCAGTTCCTTAAGCCTAGCATTAACTCCCCCCTCAAGATGATTTGTGGTTTTGGGTGTACCTGGATAATCAAGAAAGGTAAACAAGTAAGGCAGGGCGTGCTTTATCAAGTTAAAAGCTGATCTTAGCTTCTTGTGTTTGTAATACCAAACTTTTTTACCTGTAATGGTTCTTTTAATCGGGTGGTAGGTCTTTTCTTGAAGAAAGTCAGTATATCTGACCAACCAGGAAAAGAAGCTTATCAACCACCTACTCATAGAAGCTTTGGTCTTGATCTTAAATAGTTGATGAATAAGTCTTTTTAATTGATAACCTGCCTGAGTTTTAGGGTGTGAGGTTAAATAGACTCTTGATAATAAATGAATATGAAACAAACATCTTTGTATTCGCACTCTTTCTCCTAGAACGTCCTTAACAGCTTGGATTAAACCCTTTTTACCATCAATAACCACGATCTTAATACTGGATATACCAATCTTGTCCTTGAGTTCATTTAAAAACAAAGACCAGGTTTGATAATTTTCTCTTTGGTCAATCTTGCAACCAATAACTTTATTGAGATCTCTAGCAATCAAGACCACAGCCTTAGTTTTAAGATAGGTAGCATCAAGGATAAGGGTGTGGCCTGCTAAACCGATGGGCTGTTCTTGAATAAATAGAGAAGAAGACGAACATAATAGGAGGCTGTCTTTATCTTCTAATATTTTCTTAAACCACCTTCTTAAAGTCCTCTCGTGTTTACCAGACTTTTTAGCTATCTCAATCAGTGAATTATTACCCAACAACCAGGTTAAGAAAAGCTTTTGTTGGTATCTTAGTTTTACATCAGGTCGAGAGTGGGTGAAGGTTTTAAAACACCTTAAACACAACCATCTTTGTTTACCGGAGCTGGTTAATCCATGTTTGTGCAAGACCTGCCCGCAGGAAGGACAATATTTTTTTCTTGAATTGAGTCATTATGAGCTTCTCCTTTTAATTAATTAACAAATATATGTCATATTAAACCTTTTTTAAGCTTTAAAAGCTTAAAAACAGCTCGCTCTCACTTTCATATTCGTCTAATTTAAACAAAAATCCCAATGACCAAAGTCCAAGTGTCCAAACTCGCCTCGCGTTAAACGAGGCTCCGTGAGTTAAAGGCAGG
>JAADGY010000037.1 GCA_013152165.1 bacterium | reverse complement strand
CTTGGCAAGGAGACGCTCTACCAACTGAGCCACTCCCGCGAGTGTGTTTACAATCCGATTATAGCATTAAATTAAAGGTTTTTTTGCTTCAAGGATGGCAATGACGAAGATTTATTAAGGGTAGTGATAAGATTATATTAGTTATTGTTTTTATAAAGGAATTATGAGTTTATCAAAATCTGATTATATGCTTTTTTTGCGCCATCCGGCGTGGTTGTGGCTGAAAAAATATGAGAAGTATAGATTGCCTGATATTGATGACAACCTGCAGGCGATGTTTGACGCTGGGCATGAGTTTGAAAGCTATGCTGAGCAGTTGTTTCCGGGAGCGGTTAGGTTAGGATTTGATAATTTCAAGGAATATTTATCGCTGCCGCAGCGGACGGCAGAGAGTTTGGCTTCGGGAGCTAAAACTATCCTGCAAGGCAGGTTTGAGGTGGGGGGCATAACCTGCATTGTTGATGTTTTAGATCGGGTTGGGGCGGAGGCGTTTGATCTTATAGAAATCAAAAGCAGTACCAGAGCCAAGCCGGAGCATTATTATGATTTGGCTTTTCAGGTGATTGTTTTAGAAAAAGCGGGCATCAAGGTGAATAGAGTTTTGGTTTTGCATGTTAACAACGAATATGTTCGAAAGGGCGATATAGAGCCGGAAAAGTTGACGGCTCGAACTGATGTAACCGAGGCGGTTAGGGAGTTGGTAGGGCTAACTGAAAAGCAGATAGGCGAGGCGTTTGCGATCCTAAAACAAAGGGATATGCCGGATATTTCCCCCAGGTTTGTGAATAGATTAGGAGTGCCGGGGACTAATTGGTTTGAGGATTGGATGCAGGTGTTCAAACACATAAATAACGGTCTTGACCGGTACAGTATTTATAACTTAAGCTATCCAAACGCTGAGCAGATAGGCCGGTTAGAGGATATGAATATTGTCAGGATTAATGATGTGCCGGAAGAGTTGGCGGTGCGGGCTAAGCAGGTGGCGCAGATTCAAACTACTAGGGACAATAAACGGATTATAGATAAAGATAGAATCAGGCAGTTTGTAGAAGGTTTAAAGTACCCTTTGTATTTTTTGGATTATGAAACGTTTTCGGCTGTGATACCGGTTTTTGACGGCTGTCAGCCTTATAAAGATTATCCTTTCCAGTATTCACTGCATGTTTTGGAGAAGCCGGGAGGCAAGTTGAAACATATGGAGTATTTGCACCAAGAGAAAACAAACCCAATGCCGGCTTTGATAGCTAAGTTAAAGTTGGATGTTAAAGACAGGGGAACGGTTTTGGTTTGGAATATGAATTATGAAAAGGGGTGTAATGATCGAATGGCCAAGTTGTATCCGGAGGAAAAGGATTTTTTGGAGAGTTTAAACAGCCGGATCGATGATTTGATGGTTCCGTTTGCTAAGATGTGGTTTGTTGATAAGGATTTTTTTGGAAGCGCTTCGATAAAAAAGGTTTTGCCGGTGCTGGCGCCGGAGTTAAGCTATCAAGAGTTAGAGGTGTCCGATGGCTTGCTGGCTAGAAGGACGTGGATGGAGACGGTTTTGATGGGGAAAAACCAAGGGCAAAAGGAAAAGATTATGTCTGACTTGCGCGAGTATTGTCGGTTGGATACGTTGGCTATGGTTAGGATTTTGGAGGAGTTGGAGAAGGTGATTTTATAAAGTAAAAAGGGAATAAAGAGGCAGAGGATAAGTAATAGGTAATAAGATAGAAAATTCTAAATCCGAATATCGCCCGCCAGAGGCGGTTTCGCCTTCACTAGCGTTTCGGCGAGACAGGTCCGCCTTTGGCGAGATTGCATCCGCCGTTGGCGATAAAACAAGCACGAAATTCGAATGATCAAATGGTCAAAACAAAAAACACTCCCTTAAGTGTGGTCAAATCACGCTTAAGGGAGTAGTTTGTGAGCCCGGTGGGACTCGAACCCACAACCAGCTGCTTAAGAGGCAGCTGCTCTGCCAATTGAGCTACGGACCCAGACCTTTATTTTAACAGAGTCTTTGGCGCTCCCGGCAGGACTTGAACCTGCGGCCTACTCCTTAGAAGGGAGTCGCTCTATCCGGCTGAGCTACGGGAGCTTTGTGGGCGATGAGGGACTTGAACCCCCGGCCTTTCGGATGTAAACCGAACGCTCTAGCCAACTGAGCTAATCGCCCTGACTGATTAATTATACAAAGAAGGTGTTAGTAAATCTCAAAACTCAAATGTCAAATGTCTCTGCCTAGGGCGAAAAACTGCCCGCCTTGCGTTGCCGCGAGGCGGGTAAATCCTAAATTCTAAATCTCAAGCTCCAAATAAATACTAAATACTAAATTACAAATACTAAACAATTCTTTTATGTAAAAACTAGTAACTAGTTAACCAACCAACCCACAAACTCGTAACTGAGTATTAAAAGAATCCCGGGGGTGGGCCCCCCTTCGGGGGGAAAGCTGAAGTTCTAAATCCTAAGCTCCAAACTCCAAGAGACCACTCCCGGAGTGGAAGAAGCGGGCGGTCGATCTGGGGCCTCCCCCGGGGTTAAGGAGAAAGGTGAGGAAATACTGTGTCAGAGTTTCCGAGGTCGGTTGTCTCTATCCGACCTTGGGAATTGGGTTGGGAGTGAGAGTGGGGGGTTGGTTTTTAACCATCTGAGGATGGAAACCAGTCAGAACAGACTCTTGAACAGACTCTTTTGTTATAGGATAAAATTTAGTATGCTGCATGAGAGGTCTTTTGTTGATGCTGAAGAAGCATTGATGTCGACTGAGAGCGCGTTTTCTCCGTGGGCGCTGGTGTTTGATTTTGTGTCAACAACCGGCGGCGGGGAGTGGAGTAGTGGTGAGATGGAGCGGTTTGTTAGGGCAAACGGTTTAGGGCCGGCGGAGGCAAGGTCTTTCAATCAAGCGGTGGGGCTGTTGACTGAATTATGGAAGTTGAACGGGTCGTTGGATACGAATTTGAATTCTGTAGAAGGCTGGCTTGGAATTAGGAAGTTGATGTTGGGTTATAAGAATTTGTTGTCGGGGTTGGATTTTGATGACATACCTTGGGTGTTGTCTGGATTGGAAGTTTTGAACACAAACGGACTGGGTTCAAGAGTTGGGCTTTTGCGGACGTTGCCGCGGGCGATGTTAGCAAGATTAGTAGTTGTGGCGGCAGAGTATGGAATGATGGGGTTTGGTTTGCTAAATAATGAAAGCAATAGGCCAAAGAATGGATTGTTGGTTTTTGGGCTGTTGCTGGCCAGCTTGGGCAGTTTGTCTTATTTAGAGCGCATGAGGTTGAGGGAAGGAAGATGGGTAACAAGTGCGGGGGCCCAGATGCTTCAGGCTGCTTTTGGCCGGCCGGGGCTGGCGGTGGCGATGGTCAGAATCGGCCCGTTGATTAGAGGTTTGGTTATGTCGATGAATCAAGTTAGCCAACAGTCGATTTTGTTGTTTTCGGCGACGGTGGGAATGCAGGCGGCGTTGACGGCGATGTTGAGCTTGTGGGATGAACACCGAGAACAGGAAGTTTAAGTGATATAATAAAGAAGTTTTTCAGGTTTTGTGTCCTGAAAGAGTTCGGAATGCGTCTTTAATTAATCCCGGTTGAGGCAAATTATGAAACGATTTCATAAAATTTTATACCATTTTGGGTCTTTTTTAATTAGATACAAGCGGCAGTTTGTTGTTTTTAGTTTGTTAACAGTGGGGTTGGGGGTGCTGGAGAGTTTGCAGCCGATATTTTACAAACAGTTTATCGAGGTTTTGCCGAAAGGACAGTGGAGTCTGGTGGTGTCGGTGCTGGTTTTGTACGGCATGGTTCGGTTTGGCCAGTTGGTTACTGATTTGTTAACTTATATTATCGGCGATATGGTTTTGATCCCGGCGGCCAGGGATGCCAGGCTGGCGGTGTTTAGGAAAATCCAGGATTTGGATTTTGCTTTTCATTTAAACAAAAGCAGTGGGTCGTTGATAAGTGCGATAAAACGAGGCGATGGGGCCTTTTTTAACCTGTTTCATAACTTTAACAACCAACTGCGGATATTTATTAATCTATTGGTGATTTTGATAAGTTTTTGGTTTTTAAGCTGGTGGGTAAGCGGGCTGATGTTTGTGTCGATTATTATTAATTTAATTTTGATTTATTTTTTGGTTAAGTACAATATTTTGACCCGGCGGCTGTTTAATAAAAAAGAAGATGATGTATCAGCGATTATTGTTGATAATTTGTTAAATTACGAGACGGTTAAGCTGTTTGCCCAGGAGGATTATGAGTATAAGCGGTTAAAAGAGGTGTTTAGGCCATGGCTTAAGTCGCTGTGGCGGTATGCCAATTCGTTTAGGTTGATCGACGCTAGCTTGGGAATGATCGGGAATACTTTGATGCTGGGATTGTCGGTGTGGGGGGCCCAGGCTGTTTTTGGGCAGAGGATATCCCCCGGGGATTTTATCATGATGCTGGGGTTTATAAGCAGTTTTTATTGGCGCTTTTTTGATTTGGTTTACAAACTTAGGGATACGGCCAAAAATTATTCTGATTTAGAGGATTATTTTTCGCTTTTGGACGAGCCGATTTTGGTAAAAGATCCCCAAAAACCGGTTAAGCTGGCCCAGGTTAAGGGTGAGATTGTGTTTGATCATGTCTGGTTTGTTTATGAGGAGAACAAGCAAAGCGCTTTGCAGGATTTTGATTTGCAGATTAGGCAGGGCCAGACGGTGGCGTTGGTAGGCCGATCGGGGGCCGGCAAAACGACGGTAATCAAATTATTGCTTCGGTTTTTTGATATTCAAAAAGGCCGAATTATGATCGACGGAGTGGATATTCGGCAGATGAAAAAATCGGATTTAAGAAGTTTGTTTGGGATAGTGCCTCAGGAACCGATTTTGTTTAATAATACCTTAAAGTTCAATATTGCTTACGGACGGCCTGGGGCTGGTGAGGCCGAGATAATCGCGGCGGCTAAGATGGCTCATGCTTGGGAGTTTATTAAAAACATGCCAAGGGGGCTTGATACGATGGTTGGGGAAAGAGGAGTTAAGCTGTCGGGAGGCCAAAGACAAAGGATCGCGATTGCCCGGGTGATTTTGAAAAACCCGAAGATTATTGTCTTTGACGAGGCGACCTCGGCTTTGGATACCGAGTCGGAACGGTTGATTCAGAAGGCTTTTTGGCGGGTGGCTAAGGGTAAGACAACCATTGTGATTGCCCATCGTTTATCAACGATTGTCAGGGTTGATAAGATTGTGGTGATTGATGACGGCCGAGTTATGGAAGTGGGGTCTCATCGGGAGTTGGTGTATAAACGAGACGGTCTGTATAGAAAATTATGGCAGATGCAGACCGGCTTGATAGAATAAAGCATGTCGGACAAGGTGGTGTGGCTGGTGACGGATAACGCCGATAAGGTGCGAGATTTTAGATTGGTGTTTGACAGGTTGGGAGTGAAGTTAAAGCAGCTGCGGGGGGTGAATCCAGCCGAGGGGGCTATAAGTTTGTTGGAGAATGCGTATGGGAAGGCTTTAGCTGGAAGCCGGAAGTATCCGGAAAGAGTGGTAATGGCGACTGATGGCGGGGTAGAAATTCCATATTTAGGGAAAAAGTGGAATCCAGTTTTAACTAAAAGATTGGGCGGTTTGGATATGGATGAAAAAATGTCGGACAGAGAACGAGCTGAAAAATTAATTGAGTTGATGCGGGACGCTAAGGGAGAGCAAAGACTGATGGTTTGGCGGGAAGCGGTGGTTATTATGAAGGATGGAAAGGTGATTTTTAAAACAACAATTAACGGAGGTGTTGGTTATTTAATGGAGAAGCTGCCTAAAGAGTTTAAGCAAAGCGGGTTTTGGCTTGGCTATGTGTGGCGGATGCCGGCGATTGGCAGAGCCTATATGCTTTTGACGGATGAAGAGAGATTTGAGCATGGAACGGTTAAGCAGTCATTGTGGAAGAGATTAAAACAGGTTGATATAGATGATTGGTTTAGGGATTAGATTGAATAAGTTGCTTAATTGATAGCTTAACCAAGATGCGTCCGTCCCAGGTAAGCTGGTGGCCGGCAAAGTTAGTGATGAAAAGCTGGGAGTTTGGCAGGTGTTGGTGGAGAGTGTAGGCTTGCTGGAGCGGGCAGACCATGTCATAGCGGCCGTGGATGATGGCGGTGGGGATGTGTTTGATTTTTGAGGTGTTTTTAATGATTTGGTTATTTTTTATAAAGAAATCATTAGCGGCGTAGTGAGTAAAAATCCTAGCCGAGGCGATGGTTTCCTGGTCGATTTCTTGGGGTGTGGTTTGGTGGACGGGAACGTCTAGGCTCATTAGGCTGTGTTCCCAGCCGTAAATAAGAGCGGTAATGGTTTTTTGTTGATTGAATGAACCGGTTTTAAGGGTTTGATAGGCGTGGAAAATTAGGTTATCCCAAGATAGATTGTGCTTTTTTAGGTATTTTTCTACTGGTTTAACCTTGTCTGGAAAAAACTGCCCTACCCCATCAGGCTGGTAAAGCCAGCTGTTATCTTTTTGGCGGGCTAGGAAAATGTTGCGAAGGATTAGGCCTTTGACTACTTTAGGGTGTTTTTGGGCGTAAAGAAGGGCCAGGGTTGATCCCCAACTGCCGCCGGTGACGTACCATTTATCAATGTTTAGGCGGCGGCGGAGTTTTTCGATGTCTTGGATTAGGTGCTGGGTGGTGTTTTGGTTAATTTCGCCGGCGGGTTGGGACAAGCCGCAGCCGCGCTGGTCGTATAAGATGGCATGAATTGGCAAATTATCCGGCAGATAATCCAGGTAGTTTGGTTTGCTTTTACTGCCTGGACCGCCGTGGATAAAAAGAATGGGCGTGCCGCTTGGGCTGCCGTAGCGGGCGATGTGGAGTTGGTGGAGAGGTGATACTTGTAAAAAGGTTTGTTGGATTAGCTTCATTAATTTATTATAGACTAGGCTGTTGATGGTCAAGATTGGCGGGCTTATAAATGAGTCTTTTTGGTTTTTACCTGGTAGTTTTTGATATAGGTATGCGCTTGCAGGTTTGGAAATTAGGTTCTATACTATTTTGATGAGGGTTGTTTTTGTTCATTATCGAACAGGTGAAAAAGACGGGGTGAGTTTAGAAATCGAAAAAAGAGCCGAGGTTTTTAGGAAGCTGGGAGCCGAGGTTTATTTTATATCCGGTTTTGATGGAATTTCGCGGGATAATGTTTTTATCATCAAAGAGTTTGATATAAAAACAAATCATAATAAATTTTTACGGGAGGATTCTTTTTATCAAGGGTTGTTTGATGAGGGGTTGATGATCGCGCTTTATTTTCAGTTTGAGAATAAGATTTACAAAAAGCTAAACAAAGCTTTTTTGCAGATAAAGCCGGATTTAGTTTTTGTTCATAATATGTTTTCCCATGCGTATAATTTGCCGGCGACGACGGCGCTTATTAAGGTACTTGATAAATATCAGATAAAAACAGTAACGGTGAATCATGATTTTTGGTTTGAGAGAGATTATTTTTTGAAACCGAAGTATTTTTTTATAAAAGAAATTTTGGACGCTTTGCCGCCGGCTAGGCCTTATATTATTAAGCACCAGGTGATAAACGGTCTGGCCCAAAAAGAGTTGTCGAAGAGGCGGAATATAAAAGCAGAGAGGATCGGCGATTATTTTGAGTTTTTAAAACGGTTAGCTGTGGCGGATGAGTTTAATAGTGACTTAAAGGCTCATTTTGGCCTTAGGGACAGCGATTTGGTTGTTTTGCATGCCACGCGGATTACGAAGCGAAAGAATATCGAGAACGCCTTTGTTTTTGCTCGAGAGCTAGAGAAGAAACTTAGAAGCCAAGCTCCGGTGAGGATTTTAGGCAGAGTTTTTAGAAAGAATTCGCGGGTTGTGGTTTTGTTGCCGAATTTTGTCGAGG
>JAADGY010000003.1 GCA_013152165.1 bacterium | reverse complement strand
TAGGAATGCCCGACCTCGGAGGTCAGGCATTCCTAACCGACCTCGGGAGTTTGGGGGGTGGTTTTTGTGATGGAGGCAAGTTAGGCTTGGGAAGTTGGCTGGAGCTTGCGCTTTCTGTAAAGGACGATTCCTATACTGACGGATATCAAGGCTAAGATTAGGTTGACATTGATGGAGCCCAGATAAAAACTGTCAGCCGGCAGGCGCAAAGGCTCCAAAGATAAACGAATCAGGCCATAAAAGATAAGATAAAGGGCGGTGATAAGACCCGGCTGGGTTGTTAGCTGGCGGCGGAGTTTGTATAAAAAGATGAACAGGATAAGATCCAAAATTAGTTCATATAAAAAGACGGGGTGAAAATAAGCAAAGGCTTGATAGGCCGGTGGGCGGTTTTGGGGCGACAGATAAACAGCCCATGGCAGATTAGTGGGCAGGCCGATGATTTCCCGGTTGAAATAATTGCCTAGCCGGCCGATGGCTTGAAGAAGCGGCAGAACAATAAAAAGACGGTCGGAAAGAGTTAAAAAGGGTATTTTCTGACGGCGGGAGATATAAAACAGGCCAAGCAAAAAGGCCAATAGGGCGCCCCAAATGCTTAAACCGCCCTGCCAAACGGCGATGATTTGAAATGGGTTT
Organism: bacterium; assembly: GCA_013152165.1. Lineage (GTDB taxonomy): Bacteria > Patescibacteriota > Microgenomatia > JAADGY01 > JAADGY01 > JAADGY01. The sequence goes on along the minus strand of JAADGY010000003.1, from coordinate 7,562 downwards.
TTAGAATAATAGGCTGATTTATCAACAACATGGTAAAGCCGAGCGCCGATTAAAGCCAAAGCCAGCAAGAACAAATAATAACGGGGCCACAAGGGGCGCAGCTTAGCCGGGGAAAGATAGACAAGCAGGCGAATGCCTAAAACCGCTAACAGACCAATGATGAAGCCGTAGATATTAAAAGTCATCAGCTTGAAACAGAAACATAAGATCGGCGCAGACGGCGCCAGGTGATAAGGCCGATTATCAGGATTAAAAGATCAACTCCGATGCCTATAAGCCAAGTATTCAAGCTTATGTTAGCTTGCCAAACTCTAGCCGGCAGGTTAATGATAAAAGCAACCGGAATGATATAAAGCAGGAAAAAATAAACAGCTTTGGAATAAATGCGAACAGGAACTCGGCCCAGTTGAGAAAAGTTGCGCCAGATCCAAAGAAGCTCACCGGTAATTTTGCTTTTAAAAGACAGGGACATGGCCAGAATGTGAATACCCATAACAGCCAGCAGGCTAAAAAACAAAGAAATTATAAAGCCGACGACAAAAATCGGCGCCGGGACAAAGTAGAGCTTGACAACAAAAAAGATGAAATAACCTATAAAGATCGGTAAAGTAATGATATCCAAGGGATCAATGTAGTTGAATAAATGATAAAAAAGAGTGTTAACAGGATAAAGGCTGGTGTAATCAAAACTGCCATCGTAAAGTTTGGCATCAAAATGATAAACACCCCGCCATAGGGCTTGAGCTATAGCGTCGATCAGATTAAAAACCAAAAAGTAAAACATCAAATCATACAAATCAAAGCCGGCGATGGGGGGCACTTTCTTGAAAAGGAAGAACAAAAACAAAAGAAAGAAAACAAATCTAACGATTTTGCCGATGATAAAAATCAAAGCGCTAAACGGGTTGTAAAGCCCCTGCTTAAACGACATCAACATGTTCTGGCGGATGATTGGTAGATATTTTGCCATAAATTAATTGCCCCAGCCGGCAAAACTTTTTAAACCGCGGGACCAAACCAGCTTGAAAATGAAGTAAATAATTATCAACCAGCCTACCCCGACAAAAAGGGCGAAAAACGGGCTTATAAAATCAACACTGCCTAAAAGAATTCGGCTGGGCCAGTAATTAATGTAGGCAAAGGGGTTAAGAGTCAAAGCCGGGCCTAAAAGATCCAAGGGAAAGTATTGGCCGTTTAAAAAGCCGGCCAGGACCCAAAATAAAAAGGTGGCTGACCAAGTTTCGGTCGAGAAAAAACCAACAGCGCTGATGATAAGAGTCAGTAAAGCAAAAATCAAAATGCCTAGGATGAAAAAGGCCAGGGCCAGCCAAGACGAAGCGGCGGAGGGTAAAACAAGGTAGGACTTAAGGAAAAAAATAATGGGGATCAGATAAACAAGCGAGGTTAGGGTGCTGAAAAGCTTAAAAACAATCTCCCAGGCTAAAAATAACGGCAGGGGGGATATGGGGTACAAAAGCAGGCGGGTGAATTGGCCGGAGATTATGGAGTCGCCGATGGTGTTTAATCTGGTCGAGGCGATGATCTGCTGAGTGATGAAGGTGTAAAGAAAGTAGCTAAGCATCGTGTGGGGCGAATATGAACCGAACTTAACGCCGTGAGAAATCAGGATAGCGTACCAAAAGATAATCATGACCAAAAGGCTTGTCACCTCCATAAGTTTCGAGATGAAAAACTGGCTTCGAAAAGCCAGACTGTCTTTAAGGAAAAAATGACCGATATGCCAAAGCCTAAGAAAAACTTTAAACATTTTGAAAATAACGCTTGATAATAACTTCGATGTCGATACTGCTTATCTTTATGTCGCTAACCGGCAGATTGTTGGTGATAATTTGAATAAGCTGGCTGGCAAGCGGTTGGGGAGCGATAAAGGTGATTTCCGGCAGGTTGATAGACTGCAGATATGGGGAGAGCTTGTGTTTCTTGATTAGAGTTTTGACGGGGCCGGGATCATTAAGAATGGTTTCAAAAACAATTTCCTTGTCGGTGCTCACCTTTGACCGAAGCTTAGATAGGGAATCGTTAAAGAGGATGTGGCCATGATTAAGGATGACCACCTGCTGGGCTAAGATTTCTATATCTTTTAAGTAATGGGAGGTTAAAACTATGGTTGGCTTAAAGCGAGCCGCATAAAATTTAACAAAATCCCGCATCTTGTCCTGGGCGATAATATCCAAACCAAGGGTCGGCTCATCCAAAAAAACCAGTTTAGGCAGATGCAAAAAAACAGCCAGCAGCTGACAGCGCATCCTTTCACCCAATGACAGCTCTCTTATAGGCTTGTCATAAAGGTAGCGGCCAACGTCAAGGAAACCGCTGAAAAGCTTAAGGTTTTGATCAAAAACATCATCCGGGATTTGGTAGATAATTTTAAGCAGGTTGTAGGAATCGATAGCCGGCAGGTTCCACCATAAATAATTGCGGTTGCCCATCAAAAAACCGATTTGCTGTAAAAAATGAGGCCGGCGGTGATGGGGAATCTCGCCTAACACAGACACTTGCCCCGAGTCGGGGTGGATGATGCCGGTTAAGATTTTAAGCAGGGTGGTTTTGCCAGCGCCGTTGGGGCCGATTAAGCCAACTATCCGGCCCTGGCTAACGGTCAAGGAGACACCCTTAACCGCCTGGTTTACCTGTTTTTTACCCCAGGAAAATAGACCTTTGACGCCGGATGGCCGCTGCCGAGTGATAAAGCTTTTGCTGACTTTGTCAAGAAAAATGGTGGGTTTGGTTTTGTCATCAGCCATCAGCATAAAAATTACCGGCGCGGTTGCCCCGTGAGTTTGGTCTGGCAAGTCCGGCTTGATTGAACAAAGGCGAACTTGGCATGACAGCGGTTGTTATTTTATTTCTTTTCTGAATTTGCGTGATGGAATAAAACGAACCACGCGGTGGGGCTTGTGAATTATTTCCTGTTTGGTGATAGGGTGGATGCCCTTTTTCTTATCAACGGTTTTGGTAAAGAAAGTGCCAAAGCCCCAAACAACGATTTTTTCGTCGCGCTTAAGCTGGTTTTTTATTTCATCAAAAATGGTAGAAACGACCTCTTCGGTTAAGCGCTGACTTAAACGAGTTTTTTTAGCAATAACTTTAATGAAATCGCTGCGCTTCATATTAAACCTCCTTTAATGTTTAGCTTTAATAACTTCTTTAGCGCGAGTCTCTCTTATGGCAGTAATAACAACATTTCCGGGAAATGTCAACTGTTTTTCGATAGCATCCTTGATTTTCCGGGTTAGAACCGTCAGCTGGGCGTCATCGACGATGCTGGGGTCAACAACAACTCGAACTTCGCGGCCGGCTTGGAGGGCATAAGCCTCTTTGACGCCTTTAAATTTTTGGGCGGTTTCTTCCAGGCTGCGCAGGCGCTTGACGTATTCAGTGTAGTCTTCGTATCTAGCGCCGGGCCTGGCGCCGGAAACGGCGTCGGCGACGTAAACAATCATCGACTCGACCGATGAAAAGGGCTTGTCTTCATGATGTTCGGCGACGGCGTTTATGACGGCTTTGGGCAGATCAAAGTTGGATAAAAACTCGACCCCGATCTCGACATGGCTGCCTTCCCTATCAGAAATAACCTTGCCGATGTCATGAAGCAGACAACCCAATCTGACGGTGTTGACATCAACCTTTAATTCATGGGCCAAGGCGATGCCGATTTTAGTTTCTTCCAAAGTATGAGCGATCATGTTTTGGCCGTATGAATACCTGTATTTAAACCGGCCCAAAACTTGGACGATCTGGCGGGGGAGGTTGTAAACTTTGACTTTATGACACAGCTCTTCACCGGCTTGATACATGATTTTTTCGATCTCGGTTTTGGTTTTGGCGACGATCTCTTCGATGCGGCTGGGCTGAATCCGGCCGTCGGAAATAAGTTTTTGCAAAGCAACGCGGGCTATCTCGCGGCGAACCGGGTCGAACGAGGAAATCCTGATCGAGTCAGGCGTTTCGTCTATCTCTAAATCAACGCCGGTGGCTTTGGTAAAGGTCCGGATGTTGCGGCCTTCACGGCCGATGATGCGGGCTTTCATGTCCTCAGACGGCAGTTTGATGACTGAAACGGTGTATTCCGGCACGTAATCGATGGCGCCGTGAACAAGGGCGGTGGCCAAGATTTCTTTGGTTTTGGCCTCGGCTTCTTCCTTGGCTTTTTGTTCGGTCATTTGAATCATTTTAGCCATGTCTTTGATCAGGGATTTTTCCAAACCTTTAAGCAATAAATCTTTGGCCTCCTGCTTGGACAAACCGGAAACTTCTTCTATTTTCTGGAGGTATCTTTTTTTAAGATCCTCGATCTGGTCAAGCTGCTTTTGAAGCTTGTCTTCTTGGGATTTGATAAAGTTGGACCTTTCCTCCAAGCGGCCGCGAAGCCTGTCCAGTTCGGCTTCTTTGCGCAGAATTCTTTCTTTGATTTTTTCAACCTCGGCTCTTTGCTTTTGGAGATCTCTTTGAATGTTTTCTTTTATTTGAAGCGCTTCTTCTTTGGCTTTTAGGATAATCTCTTTAGCCTGAGCTTTGGCTTGGAGAATGATCGGCTGATGATGCAGATTGGGCCGGGGAGATGGCGGTGCGTCAGTTGGGGATGGCTTTTTTTGAGTTTTTTTCTTTAAAAGGTTTTGAAACAAAGTGTCAACTAATCCCATATTATTTCAAGAGTCTTGAAACCCTTGCCTCCACTTGATCCTAGGGGAGTTTGAAACAGCTATTGTTTGCGTTTAAAAATAAACCTAATATTTGACGGATTTAAAGTATGATTTTCAAGTTGATAACAGATTTATTTAAAATTAACTAGGATCAATTTTGTAACTTAGTTTTAATAACTCCCAGGTTTTATTTTAACACAAAAACCGAAACCGGATGGAGGTTGGGGGTAAAAGCCAAGACAGGCCAGCCGTAACAAATTTATTCTTTGGCTTTGATAACGATTTGTTGGTTTTTGGCGTCAAAGATGATAGCAAAATTATCAAAAAAACCCTTGCGGCCAATTAAGGGCTGGGTGCCTTTGGTTTCGGTAAAAACAACCGGAATGTTAACCGCTTTTTGGCCGACTTTTAAAACCATGTCGGCTTTGTAGGCAAAACTGCTTTTGTTGCCGTAGCCAAAAAACATGGTCCGGGGCAAAAAGGCTAGGTTATAACCCATTTGGCTGGCTATTTCCCTGGGCAGGGATGAAACGACGGCGCCGGAGTCAAGCAGGAACTTAATTTTTTTGTAGCCTTTTTTGGTTTTGACTTGGAAGCTGACCTCCGGTTCGCTGACTACGCCAAAACCTTCCAAGACCATCATTTTATAAGGAGTGACAAAGAGAATGTTTTTTTTAGAGGTTAGTATTTTGCCAGAGATAAAGCGGCTGGCAAAAAAATAGCTGACAGCCACCAGGCCGAAAACGATGATTAAAATTAAAAAAAGGCGCAGGAAAAATTCAAGATAGTCGTCAAGGGTTAATGGCTTATCAGAGTTGATAGCTTCAACCTGGATATTATCCGGAGTTACAGAAACTGGCTGATAAGATGGATTGAAATCTGTTCCCATATATTCAATATAGCAAAATATGGGGGGAAAAGTTAAAATTACGGCGAAGTTGGCAGGGGGGTTTAAGATAAGTTGAGCTTAACCTTTTTTTGGGTGTTGGTCTTGGTGTCTTTGATGGTTATGTATGAGCCGGCTTTTTCGTCTTCGCCTATAAAAGCAACTTTGGGAGCTTTGATGGCTTGAGCGTACTTAAAGCCTTTTTTCAAGACCTTGTCTGTTTTGGGGTATAAAAAAACCTTTAGACCTTGTTTTCTTAAAGAGGCGGCGGCTTGAAAGGCATAGCCAAAGACTGCATCGGATAAAACCAGGATAACAATATCTGCCTGGGCAACCTGGTAGTTTTTCTGGGCTTGCAATAGGTCTGTAATTCTATCTAATCCAATGCCGATGCCGACAGCCGGCAAATAGTCATTGGCCTGGCGGATGAGTTTGTTATATCGCCCTCCCCCGCCTAACGAGGAGGCCAAGCCGTCAAGCTTGACTTCAAAAATCAAGCCGGTGTAGTAATCAAGACCTCTCACTAAAAAGGGTGAAAAAATAAAAGAGACATCGACCAAGGGTTTGATTATATCTATGGTTTTGGCCAGGCGGCTGTCGGGCTTAACCTGTTTTAATTGTTGCCATAAGACTTTGATTGTTTGGGGCGTCAAACCTTTGCCGGCAAGCTCCTGTTTGACTTTGTCTTCGGCGGTTTTGTCGAGCTTGTCGATGGTTTGGGCGATGGTTGAAAATTTATCTTTATCAATTTTGGCTTTGGCCAGGGTTTGGTAAAGCAGCTGCCGGGAGTTGTAATAGATGGAAACTTTTAACCCAAGCTGTTGAAAAAATTCGGCGGTCAGCCATAAAATCTCGGCATCGGAAATAAAGCTGTCATCGCCAACTATATCAAAATCAATTTGGGTGAACTCCCGATAACGGCCTTTCTGGGGCTTTTCGGCCCTAAAAGAGGGTTGGATTTGAAACCGCTTGAACGGCAGTTTAGGCCGGAAGCGGTTGATGTAGCGAGCCAGGGGAACGGTTTGGTCATAACGCAGGGCCACCTGCCGGCCGCCCCGGTCGGTAAAATCAAAGATCAACCTATCGGCTTCATCACCATATTTACCCATTAGAGTTTTTTTGTATTCGATGGTTGGAGTTTCAATGGGAACAAAACCGAATGATTGGGCCAGCTTAGAAGCAAGGGCGATAACTTGTTTACGTTTTAAGGCCTCATCAGGCGCGATATCTCGAAAGCCTTTGGGAGGAAGATAATTTGCATCGGTCATGACTAAATTATACCTTAAGTTTTTAACTGCGATCGGCGGCCGATTAAGTATACACCTGGGAACTTTATTAAATTTAGGGCCATTAAAATACCGTTGGCAAAAGAGGTTTCACCGGTATCAACGATGTCGGCCACAGCTTTTATTTCTGATGAAACCCAAGGCATTATCTCGACAGAGCCCTGGATAGAAACTACTTGATCGTCAGATAAAAAAATTGCCTGCTGTCTTAAAAGATAAGTCAGGGTTTTAGGATAAGGAGTGGCTATTTTGATGCTGCTTAGGCAATCTTTGATCGCGGCCATATCTTTGATAGGGGTGGATATAAAGGGAAATCCCAGCTTAAACCAGCATTGACCAACGGGCCCCAGGTAGCCAAGCGGTTTTATCGGCAGGCCGTTTAATTGAGCTTCTAAAATTTTATCGGCCGGGACGATGCCGGCGGAGATTAACCCTAAAGCTACTTGATTAAGAATGTCTGATGACCTCATCAAAAAAAGCCGCCCCGAACTTAGAATTTTGCGCGGCCGAAGCTTTAAAAGCCGGTCGGCTTGGGCGATGCCTGTTTGATTTAATCTGGCTAAAATTGCAGCAGCTATTCGAGTTTCTTTAGCAGTACCAACCCCTCTATCAGCAATGGCTTCTTGTATTTTTTGAGTTAGGCGATCACCGGTTAAAAGGCAGTCTGGTTTAGGCACGAAGGGAAAATCAGGCGGGGAAACGTCGGCAAGCTCTGATTGATAGGGC